>JADFVM010000028.1 GCA_015222555.1 Pseudomonadota bacterium | reverse complement strand
GTGGAGAGGGGAGGATTCGAACCTCCGTAGGCTGAGCCGGCAGATTTACAGTCTGCTCCCTTTGGCCACTCGGGTACCTCTCCCTACCTAACTAACAACTTGACAGCCCAAAGCTTCGAGTCATCAAGAACTAATTCTGGAGCTGGCGATGGGACTCGAACCCGCAACCTGCTGATTACAAATCAGCTGCTCTACCAGTTGAGCTACGCCAGCCTGCATCAAAAAAAAGCGTAACACCCCATTACACCTCTCACTCCTAAAAAGAAGGTAGAGGACAGGGGTAAATTTTCGTAAACGATTGTTATAAACCAGCTGTGTTTTTTTGTCAAGAGAAAATGCGGATTTTTTGTGTGGCAATTTATCTAAAAAGAGGGGTAAAAGAACGACTCCGACAAGCGCCGTAACACTCTCCGGCTCATGTCATTTGAAAAACTGCAACAAATTTTTATCTTCTAAAAAAGAAAAGAGCTGGAATTACTCCAGCTTTTAAAAAACGTTTCAGTTACTTCTTTATAAATGAGTCTATTGTGCTATTAACCACCTTCTTTGCATTATCTGTAACATAACATATCACCCATATCTGCCTTGATTGCATCTGTATTAGCACTGAGCTTATTTAAATCACCTGTCAGTCTCAATAGTTCATGGATATCCTTTTCGACATCTTTTCTTGCCATTGAAGGGAGGTCTGCTATCTTCTCAAAATCCCTTATCATGCTTGCCTTGATACCACTCTCTTGTTTTGGCACGACAAGAGAATTGAGGACATCCATGATTTTGTTCTGTAGATCAATTGTCCCTTCAGGCATTGCAATAGTGATGTTATAGCTGTTGTAGAGTCTTTCGTCTCCACCATTAAGATAATAAACATCTGTATCGCCATCTATTAGAAGAAGCATCGGGAGAGATCAGCCGTTACTGTGGTAAGGAGAGCATCATAGCGGTGGCAGAGAAGGCGCTGGGTCGGAATATCGATGTGATCCGCTCCGAGGGTGGTGAAACCAGGCAGATTGTTATGGATGCATTGTGTCGGATTGGGGGACTGAAGGGACGAGAGGTGGGGAACTATTTCGGAGTTGATTACAACACGGTGAGCGTGTCGCGAAAGCGGTTAAGAAAAAAGATGTAAGAAGATGGACAAATCCGCTCTCTGATGGATCAAATCGAGAAGGCTGGCAAACATCGCTAACCAGCAAAAGAGGAGCCAAACCTTTCAGTTGAAATATTTTTGAGATTAGGACTTTATGATTGTGTAGAGTGGCTCCTCAATAAACTCACTGTGACATATGGGGCACCTGCCCGGCTTCTTCAGCCTGCTTCTTTTCCTGAATATAAAGCCGCACTCTCTGCATTTTGCAGGGGTAATGATAAGCTTTTCTCCCTTATGATGCACCGTCTTTAAAATGTGCTCAAGGTGGCTGTACACATCTTTTTCAGACATACTTACATCTATTGACAAATCCTTGGCCGAAACTGAGTTCCCACTTCTAAGGATAGATATTATTCCCTTTCTGATTGTTTCCTCCCTTTCAACAGGAACAAAGGGCTTTTTGTTTTTAATCTTCAATTTATCTTCTTTTTTAAAATTTACAGAGAATGAATTCCCCGCAGTTAAGTAGGATAAATAGGGGGAGAGACGTTGGAAAATAGTCCAGCTGAACTGTTCATAAGGGATTAGTTGCCAAGCAGGGAGGCGGGTATTAAAAGATTTTAGGGAGGTTCAATTAAGTGTTGTGTACCCGGATTTTTGGTTTCCTGTTATTTCACGAACGTGCGGCGGTATCTTGTTGCGGCAAGTATGCGCCGACTATCTTTTCAACCCTTTGTTGTCCCAGTTCGCTGAGCGCCATTTACGCCTCTCTTCTTAAAAGGCCCTTTTTGCCCCTAAAAAAGTACGTCTAAGACTGTTTTCGACTTTACATTTTGGACATAGTCTTTCATTTTCAACTACTTAGCCTGGCCAGAGCCCATCCCAATGTCCGTCTATTATATGCGGCGCGATGCCCTTTATTATTGCGCCCTACCCGCTGGCAGGACAATGATTGTGCAAAAAAAATATCATTATTTTTTCATCATTCTTCTCATCTTCCGATAGCTATGGAGCTATCGAACTAAGCCGCTCAATCTCTTTTCGAGTTCCGGCGTTTTTTCAAAGAGCTCACTTAGTTCCAGCTCTTTTGCCTCCATATCTACTGCCCGGATACCATCCTCGTTACACACAACAATAGCCGCAGGTTCCTTATAGCAGTGCAACCAGCAGCCATAATTTGTTTTATCACTGAAAACAGAAACTTTCTCAACAGGTATTATCGTCGTTTCCGCCATTATGAAAGGAGCCCCGGCTCTGAATTCACTCATTTTCGCCCCGATATAATCACTGCCATAACTGCCCGCAACATTGCAGGTGAAATCAGAAAAGTAATAAAAGTAAATATAAGTTGAAGTGGAATGAGACCCATTTGTCCCTCTCCGCCAAGGTAAAAGGATTCATCATAAAAATCAGGCTCAATACGGACATTCGCCTTTGAACAATTAGCCATCAGACCTGCCACAGGGCCAATAACACCCCAAAGCCGGCCGGTGTCTGCCGGGTCACCCAATCCTAAACGGGCATCTATGTTGAGTTTTCTCAGATGCATCGTCCTTATGACATCATTCACCAGTTTGAGTAATCGCCTGATAAAGCCCTTGCTCTTTACCATAACAAATACATAGCGAGCTCCGCCATGCCTGCCTTTCGACTTTCCCTTTTTCTTTTTTGGCTTCTGCGGCTCCACCTTTATCTTTTTGATTCTGTCTGACAACGCCTGGGTTCGTACAAGACCGAATAGCCAACACAGAGATACCCGACTTTGAAAGGCCTCATCGTACTTTATGGAGAAAGCTACCTCTAACGGGATTGCAAGCAGTCCTGCGACACAGATCAAAAATACTACAATGATCCAGAGCACAACCACTTCTTACTTGTCTCCGCTTTTGCCACGTTCTTTTCTTACAGTCTTGCCGACAGTTTCAGCTACCTTTTCCAGTACTGAAGCTGCTCCACCCTTAATCGGCTCAAGACGCACACCCTCTTTGTTAATGATAAGAACCGCTACAGGCTTTACTCCACCGCCGCCACCGGTGCCGCTGCCTCTACCTTCCCCTTTGACCGACTCCGTGCATTTACCGGAGCCCCCGCCTGCGCCGAATCCGAAACCAACGCTTAAAAGAGGAATAAGTGTGTTACCTTCAATCTTAATCGGCTCACCGACTACCGTCTTGCTGTTTAACATTCTCTCGACTTCGCCAAGAGCGGTCTTGAGCAACTTTTCTACATCTTCCATGACATCCTCCTCTATTTGTTCATTACATTCACATTCATGCGAGGCATATTGAGACAAGCCAGGATTAGTGTTCGTCCTTACCTTCTTTTTCAGGCTTTTATCAAATCTCCTTTTTCATCTCACCCTCCTGAAAAGATTGAACTGAGATAAAGATTGAAAGGCTAAATGTTTACATTTATAAAAAGTCTATCACTTTATTTGTTTGTGTCAATAGGTTCTAGTTATTTGTAGAATGTCTTCTCCGCCTGTTGCAATAAACTTCCGTTAAATAGGGTCAGCGACCGTTTACATCTCTAGCCTTCCTCTAATTACACCTTTTATGTTGCGCCCCTTTTTATGAGCTTATTGTAAACCATCAACTGCACCTATTTCTTGAGACCTTGCAAATAGGGCCGTGTACATGCGCTGTTGCACACTCTTTTCTTCATCATATTTTTTAATTACAATATAAGGGTTAAATATTAATATGTGATTATATTCCCCACTTGCATCTGCTTTAGCATCTATAAAACCAAGTTCAATAATTTTTTTCATCCTAGTTTTCCATGTTGAAACTGCTCTTTGACCTGTAAATCTTGATTCGTAAGCGAGTTCATCGACATTCTTTATCTCGACAAGAGATTCATCAAAAACGCGGCACCAAAGACAAAAATATACGGTTGATACGAGAACGAAAAGGGGACAGATTTATTTGAGGGCTTCCCCTTTGTTTTTTACAAATCCCCCGCTAGAAATTCCACTCTAACAGGGTAAACCCCTTTTCTTTTTCAAGGTCATTTATACCCCAAAGATAAGCCCTTATAAAGGCTTCGCGATATTAATGCCCTGTTTTTCAAAAGAAATTTGAATGTTCGTCAAAAAAGGATTAGGATTATTTTGAGAATGCAGTAGCATCCTTTTGACAAATTTCCGTCATCTTGATTGAAAGGGAACGACCTTAACAGATTATATAGGAGATAGTTAATGAATGAAAAAAACTCGCGCTTATTTGAACCGGTTCAAATAGAAAATCTGAAGATGCGAAGCCGAATCGTTATGGCCCCGATGACGAGGAACTTTTCTCCCAATGGAATACCGGGAGATGACGTTGCCGATTATTACCAAAGAAGGGCGGCGGCTGGTGTAGGACTGATTATTACTGAAGGGACAACGGTGGATCATAAAGCTTCCAATGGTTATCCTAATGTGCCCGCATTTTATGGTGAACATGCCCTTGATGGATGGAAAAAGGTTGTCCATAAGGTACACCAGGAAGGTGGACTGATTGCTCCTCAATTATGGCATGTCGGATATATACGGAAGCGTGGAATGGAACCCGACCCTGACGTGCCGGGATACGGACCGATGGAGATAAAGAAAGGTGATGAGATAGAAACAGTCGGTATGACAAAGGATGATATCGAAGAGGTAACCGGGGCTTTTGCTTCCGCTGCCGGAAGCGCAAGGGAAATTGGCTTCGATGCAGTCGAGATTCATGGCGCACATGAGTACCTGATCGACCAGTTCTTCTGGGAGCAATCCAATCAACGAACCGATGAATATGGCGGCTCGCTAGAGAATCGTCTGAATTTTGCCATTCAGATTGTAAAGGCGGCAAGAGATGCTGTCGGGCCTGACTTCCCCATAATATTTCGTTTTTCGCAATGGAAACAACAGGATTACAAGGCAAAACTGGCGAATAGTCCTGAGGAACTGGAGCGGTTTCTCATGCCGCTCAGCAATGCCGGCGTCGACATTTTTCATGCCAGCACCAGGCGCTTCTGGGAGCCTGAATTTGAAGGTTCCGGCCTTAATCTTGCCGGGTGGGCAAGAAAAATTACAGGGAAACCTGCCATAACCGTCGGCAGCGTTGGTCTAGACAGTACATTTACCTCCTCTTTTGGAGGGAAAATAGCAAATCCCACCAACCTGGATTTGCTGAATGAGCGTTTGAAAAAGGGGGAGTTCGACCTGGTGGCCGTTGGCCGTGCTCTACTGGCCGATGCCGAGTGGGCATTAAAGGTCAAAGAAGGGCGTGAGAATGAGATAAAACCGGTTGATTTGAAAATGGCCAGCAAGAGCCTTTCTTAAGGGGGATATAAACAACGAAAATGGGACATGTTACTTACTGCTCCATAACCCATTAAACCCAAACTTCCTTAGGTCGCAAATTCTCCTCTTAAAATATTTATTTTTATTCACATTTTGAGATATATCCAAAATCTGCATTCCTTCTACAATGGGGGGGGACGTTATTGACAATATCCCCCTTCTCTATGCCTCTCACAATGACATGATGGATGGTTCCAGGGGCATCCAGTCGAGCCTGCCTTGGCATTCCTTGCTCCTTCATAAGAGTTTATACAAGAATATAGATCTTACTCACGTTGGTCAACAACGCCCCCCCCCTTGACCAAAATGAGTTTTGTCGCGCCAGTCCTCCCCTTTGCCGATGAGGATGTCACTCGCTTTTTTCCCGTGCGGCTGCGCCAGCATGATGAATTGGGCGACAAAGAGGGGGGAAAAGTAATGGCTCCTAAGATGATGAGGAGCCATGTGATAAAGGTTGGTTTCAGCATTTCATTCCGCCTCAAAACTTTTCAAAGGAACTTTCCACGCTTCGATTACAATTTCTCTGGTATTTTCTTCCACCAGATCTCCGTGAGCAATAATAACTCGCTCGAAATCCCATTCAAGAATGCGCCTGAGCGATTTCCCCGCCGCTTTTTTGTCCTTCCAGCCAAGCTGATATTCCGGCGCCGGTTTGGGATGGTTCCACATATGGAACACTACTTTCCACCAGAATTTTAATGTCCAATCCACTCCCGCGGTCTTGTCTGTAATGTTTTCAAGCAGGTCGACGAGTATGAGCGTTTTGCTTGGAATATGATAAAAAGCGACTTCCCATATATACTTATTCCCCCGGACAAGAACCTGCTCAAAATCTCCCTCCCATCTCGTGTCCGGCCGGTCACCCAGTATCCAGTCAAAATCGAGTTCCGGCTTTTTTCTCTCAATGCCGGGGCAGATAAAGGTTTCAGCTTCAGGAAAGGCCTGCTGCGCTGATGCAACATAGAAATAGTGATATGAACCTGGAGCGACAATGAATTTAACCTTTCCCAGCGTTTCAATTTCCGCCTTTGTTGATTCATCGATTTCACATGGAGAGTGGAGCATCAAGCCGCCGTTTTTCAGCCGGATTACAGTCATGCGCGAGTTGAAATCTGTTCCCGCATAATGAATCGGATACTCTTTTAACCATATTTGATTCGGAATATACTCAAACATATCGTACCCCCCTTACACTATCATTTCATCGCCATATTTCATTATGGCGCACTCTATCCCCATCTTTTCTACTTCATCTTTGAACATTTTTTCATCAGTGGGATTGATATTCCTTTGCCACAAAAAAGCACAATTGTAATGACAGGGGATAACCTTTTTCGGTTTTATTAATCTGACCGCTTCAAGAGCGTCTTTCACATCCATCGTATTTCCTATAACGCCGCCGATAGGAATCATCAAAATATCCGGTTTCAATCCTTCCCATTCTTTTAGCAGAACCGGACGAGCAAAGGGGGAAGATACGACAGCGGCGAGGAATAAAGGGTCAGTGAATCGACCCTGTAAGTATCCCATCAATACATGAAAAAACCAAGATACCAGTTGATCAGCAGCGGACCGAAGAAAAGATAAATGACTCCACCTGCCGACAAGAAGGGTCCAAAGGGAATGGCAAATTTCCGCCCCTTTCCACTAATAGCCATCATACCGCCACCAATAATGGTCCCCAACAGAGAGGAAGCCATAATAGTGAAGAGCACCCCCTGCCACCCGAGAAATGCGCCCAGCATGGCCAGAAGTTTGATATCCCCCCCGCCCATACCCTCCTGGCCTGTGATCAGGTCATAGACAACGGCAACGAGCATAAGACTTCCCCCGCCGACAAGGATGCCAATCACAGACTCAAACCATGTGAGTTCAAACAGAAGAAAGGATGCAAGAAAACCGGCAACGATTCCCGGCAATGAGATGAGATCAGGTATTATACGGTGATCAAGATCTATAAAGGTAATTACAATAAGGGCCGCTACAAAAACCAGATAGATCAAGTATGTGAGTGAAGGCCCGAACTGAACAAAGAGCGCAAGTGAAAAAAAGGCCGTAATTAACTCTACGAGGGGATAACGAAAAGATATCCCCTCACCGCAATTTCTGCACTTCCCCCTGAGGACAAGATAACTCAGGATGGGGATATTGTCGTAGAATCTGATCCCTGAACCACAGCCCGGGCAGTGCGATGGGGGAGAAACAATTGACTTTTTTTCCGGTATTCTAAGGATGCAAACATTCAGGAAGCTCCCGATGACAGCCCCTAAAAGAAAGGAAAAAACATAAAAAACCTGATATATCGTTTCCATTAACTTATGCCCAACAAATTATCATCATTAAAAGAAATTCGCGATGAAAGATATCATTATTTTGAAGAAGACACAAATAGTTTTGATCTTCACTTTATGCTTCAACACATCAATTGTTTAATTCCTGTTGACATGTTAATGTCGTCGTGTACACTTAGGCTATGAAGAAAATATTTGGAGGTAATCATGGAAAGAACCTATAAACAGATAGAGCTTGTAGGCATATCGGAAGAAAATTACGAAGGCGCCATTCAAAATGCCATTTCCAAGGCATCTCAGTCATTGCATGGAATAAGCTGGTATGAAGTTCTTGAACAAAGAGGTAAGGTTTCGGAAGGCAAAGTCGTAGAATACCAGGTTGTAATAAAGGCAGCCTTTAAACTGGACTAGCATAACTATTAATAAATATTAAAACAATGACTGCTGAAGAAACTATCAGATTGACAAGGGAACTGCCTGAGCAGGAAAGGAATGAAGGATTTTAATGAGGAGATGTCCAGTAACCCGGAATTCATGCAGCAGGCAGCAGAGCTAATGCGCAGCTTTATGGAAGAAAGAAGGGAACAGGGTGACGAGGCATCTGAATTTTAGGAAATTGCAGGCAAGCAAAAGGACAAAACCTCGTCCGCTTGATAAAGTCAGGCTTGACCTTTATTGCCATTGGGTTGATCGATCAAAAACAGTCATCAGGGATCTATCCTTTTCTCTAGGGGATTCAGATCCTGTGGGGAGAATCCTTCTTGATAAATAAACACTCAATGGGCATCAGGCTACTCTTTTTTGTCCTCATATTATTGTGCTCTTCCAGAGCTTATGCGCAGGACATGGAAGGGCCCAGAGTTCTTGCCCTTGGAGGAGCGTTTACGGCCATTGCTGATGATTCCGGCGCTGTCAGAATGAACCCCGCAGGAATAGCATTAAAAAAAACCTACACCCTGACATTAAGCTCCGAGAAAACTAAAGGGGGCCATGATACCATTAATGCAACGATAATTGACTCATTGACCTCTGAGCTGGCCGCAGGCTTGAGTTATACGAGGGAAGAAAATGGTAGTACAAAAAGAGACTTTGGAATTCTCGCATCAGCCCATTCCTATAAAAACTTTTTAGCCGGTTTAAGCGTTAAATATTTTTCCGACAAAAGCACAGATGAAAAAGATTATTCTTACGATGTGGGAATCCTTTTAGCCCCTTCCAAAAAACTGTCCATGGGGCTTACTGGAAAGAACCTGGAAGAAACCAAATTTGCTTTTGTGCACAAAACATACAATGCCGGCCTGGCATACAGGCCCTCTTCTGCATTCACTGCATCATTTGATTTTACAAAAGACCTTGATGTTTCAGGGGACGATGATATTTATGCTGCAGGTTTGGAGTATGCAATTAAGGAAGGGGCTATAATAAGAGGCGGATTTACTGACCACAACATTACAGATAAAACATATTATTCAGTGGGGTTTGCATTGTCTGCACCACAGATCAGTCTTGACTATGGCTTTCGCTGGGATAAGGACGACAGCGACAACAATATTCAGGCATTTTCTATTTTGGTCCTCCTGTAGCGCCTCAGTTGACCTGTTTCTGCTGTTGGCTGAACTTTTTCTTTCACCATTACACTAATTCGCCTTTCGACTACAGCCTGATCATTATCAGGCTTAAATATTTTGCTTACTACCGGAGAAAAACCACCTAAAAACTAGCTCCATTCCATAAACAAATCTTCTGTCATTCCCGCGTAGGCGGGAATCCATATCTTGAATCAAAGAGGAAATACATTTAGAATAGTGTTTCATACATATCATCCCAGTCTGGATTTGACCTCTCTATGAGATTTATCTTCCACTGCCTGTACCACTTTTTCATCTGTTTTTTTTAACGTGTAATTGCAGCGTTAACATCTTTTGTTTCTTCAAAGTAAACCAGTTTGTGAATGGCATGTTTTTTTGTAAATCCACCTACCAGATCATTCTTGTGTTCATAAATGCGTTTAATGAGATTATTTGTAACTCCAATGTACAATGACCCGTTCTTTTTGCTTGCAAGGAGATAAACATAAAATATCTTATTCATCAATGGGAAGTCCTCATGGATTCCCGCCTTCGCGGGAATGACAAAAAGAGCGGGAATGATAAAAAAAGGGGAAAGAGGCAGTGATCACCGCACCCTTTATTTTGCCGTACTTTTGAACATTACCAATATTTTTCATGAGAAAA
Source organism: Pseudomonadota bacterium (assembly GCA_015222555.1). Taxonomy (GTDB): domain Bacteria; phylum Desulfobacterota; class JADFVX01; order JADFVX01; family JADFVX01; genus JADFVM01. The sequence continues at coordinate 4,134 of JADFVM010000028.1, read as the reverse complement.
AGTCAATGGCCATGTTTCACACGGTCACCTGCCCACACATTAACTATTTATCTCTAACGCTGAGCTTTGACTTGGCAAGCCCATAATACTTATTCAGGGGATTTGATCTGGAAAGAAAGGGGATGGAACGTCTTTTTCGCATTCCAAGTCTTTTCAGTTCTTTAATCAATTGTCTGTTATTTCTATCAATACGTAATCCCTTTTTTATCACAAGAACAGCCTTGGACTTTTTCTGCCACACAATGTAGACTACTGCTAGATTCCTGTAATATTCTCCTCTAAAAACCGCCCTTTTAATCGCTTCGATACAGAGTTTTTCCGCCGTTTTCAGATCTCCCTTTGCTCTGGCAAGAGAAACGCCCAGCCACGAAAGTGCTCCCGCGTTCCTTCCGAACTTTTCAATAATCTCTTCAAAACAGAATACGGCGTCAACAGCATAACCCCGCTTTAACAAAGCCATGCCCCTAGACATCATCTGTTTATATTCCTTTTCGCTCATCCCTTTACACCTGATTGTTCTAAACTATAGGCTCGAAGAGTCTCTTTCTCCGACAGGTCACAGACAACAAAACCTGTTAGAATTTTGGGATAAAAATCTGTCGATTTCTGAGGCATGGTTTCTCTGTTCAGCGCCATATCTCTCACCTGTTCCACCTTTGTCGGGTTGAGAAGAAATAGGGCCTGGCAATCCCCCTTCAGCGTCATTTCCAGACAGCTCCTGGCGTTTCGCCTGTAATCGAGGTTTCTCTGCTCCGCCAGTGCCTTTTTATCAATGCCAAGAAAAGGTTCAAGAATGGCATCGTGCAAGATGACAATGTCTAGACCTTTGGCTATGGAGGAGTGATTCTTTAAAGAGTCCAGGTCTTCTATACTTTTTGCTTTTAACATAAACAGCCTTTTTGAATCCGAAAAAAAAGCGATAAAGGTGGGAGAAGAAGCCTCTTGCAGCTTCATCAGGCAGAGGCTGAGCGCACCATCAATGTCGTCCATATCACATATCATCTCTTCCACCGTAAAAACCCTCTTTAATTCTTCAATAAGCCTGGAACTGTCAAAGAAGGGCACATTTTTTACCAGCCGATGGGTAGGTAACACAGTCATGCCTTCATCATCCATATTTACGAGTGTCATCATACAGTAATTATAGGCTGAATTTTCATCGGCATCAACGTACTTTTCATTCATCTCCTTTTTATAGGCAAGGGCCGTTTCATACCTGTGGTGCCCATCGGCAATGAAAAGCTTCTTATCTTTCATCGCCCCAGTCACAGATTCAATGGTATGTGTGTCATCAATGACATATAGCTTGTGTTCCACACCTTCATCATCACAAAATTCAACCTGAGGCGACTTTTTTGCCGATGTCATTAGTCCGTCTATGACTTGATTTTTATCGTTATAGAGAAGAAAAACCTGGCCAAAGGCCGCATTGGTCGCCCTGAAAAGTTCCAGCCTGTCCTTTTTAGGCCCTTTCAGAGTCTGCTCATGGGGGAAAACAACTTCAGCATCATAGTCCTCCACTCGCCCCATGCAGACAAGTCCCTTTCTTGTCCTTTCCACCCCTTCCAGCCGGTAGGTCTGCTCGAGATAATAATAGGCGGGCTTTTCCTGCTTAACAAGGACACCGGTTTCCAGCCACTGCTGAAAAAAACAAGCGGCTCGCGTATAAACGTTATTAGTTTCACTATCATCAGGACCTGCCTTTCCTTTGATAATTCGAACTATGTTATAGGGGCTTTTCTCATAGTATGACGCTTGTGCCTCCGGAGAAATCTTGTCATAGGGCTGGATAATGACATCTTTCGGTTTTACATGGGCCGTGTTATAAAGTATCCCTTTAAAGGGTGATATGATTGCCATAGAAATATATTCTCCTTATAGACAGTTTACACTTTTTTTGTTTTCAACTTCAAGCAAACATTATCATGCTCGCACAGGTCAATGGATCTTACCTTTCATTAGCGACTTGATTGCTGATGAACAATAAATCATTTGATCTTTGAGAAGAGGATGACTACCATGTTGCAATAATAAGCATATCAAATAATTTAGTAACTTAGAAATAATAGTCGGCTATTTTCTGGCAGAATATTATTTCGTGAAAGCACTTACACCCCTCAAGGGGGTACTGAAAATAGTCCGGATCATCCGGGTCAGGAGTTGACCTTGAAATATTCTAAACAAGCTTTATTAATATTCACCCTGCTGTTTTTTTCACTGATTTCGACTTCCGCCATTTCCAGTGAGGTTAAGGGTCAGGCAAAGCTTCAATCAACAAAAGACCCCGCGCCAGGAGAAAAGGGGCTTGAGGAAAGCCTGGATGTAAAAATAGGACAAATGATTCTGGCCGGGTTCAAAGGGATTGACGTAAAAAAATCTGATTCTATCGTACGCGATATCGAGGAGCGCCATCTGGGTGGCGTTATTCTTTATGACTATGACGTTGCCGGAGAAAAGAAGGAACGGAACATCCAGTCGCCCCATCAGGTAAAAAAACTGATAAAGGATTTACAATCCTATGCAACGATTCCCCTCATCGTAGCCATCGATTATGAAGGAGGAAAAATAAGCCGTCTAAAGGATTCTCTCGGCTTCCCGGCCACAGTTTCCCATCAATACCTTGGTGAAAAAGACGACTTGAATTTAACCTACAAATACGCCACAACCATGGCGGGAACACTATCAAACCTTGGATTTAATCTTAATTTAGCGCCAGTGGCAGACTTAATGGTGAATCCCGACAATCCAATTATTGCAAAGCTGGAACGCAGCTTTTCGGCGGATCACAAAAAGGTTAGCAGACATGTACTTGAATTTATTAAGGCAAGTCATGAACAGGGGATTCTCACCTCATTAAAGCATTTTCCGGGCCACGGAAGCTCTGCCACAGATTCACATCTTGGGATGACAGATGTGACAAAAACCTGGTCAAGCATCGAACTGGAACCTTTCAAAGCAATCATTAAGGAAAAACGGGTGGACACTATTATGACGGCCCATGTGTACATCAGAAACCTTGATCCCCACTACCCTGCGACACTCTCCAGGGCGATCATCACCGATCTTTTGCGAAAAAAACTTCACTATGACGGTGTCGTCATCTCAGACGATATGGGAATGAAGGCCATTACAGACAAATTTGGCTTTGAAACAGCGTTATTAAAAACCATTGAAGCCGGTGTGGATATCATTGTTATCAGCAATAATACCGGCACATCAGAAAAAGATGTATCAGGTGATGTGGCCCTCACCATAAAAAGGCTCGTTGAGGAAGGGAAAATCAGCGAAGAACGGATTGACAGGTCATTCAAGAGAATTCAAAAACTAAAAAGCAGGATGAGAACGTCCAGCCGAAAAATGACTGCCATGATTAGCAACTAGCCTTTATTAGAGCCTCTTACAAGTTCATTTGTACAGCCATCCTTTTGAATCCTTTGTTGAGGCCGCTTATCCTTTTTCTCTGCCTTCTTCATTTATGAATGTCTTTTTTTTTCTCTTTATGCAAGTTGAATAGAGCTTAAAATTTGAAAGTCTTATTGATTAGTGGCCATTCAAAGTCAACACAGATATAAATAGCTGAAATATTTACAAAGCTTTAACATATCTGCTATACTTTCCAACTTCAAAATATTCTAATACATATTGGGGTTAAATAATGACTCAGAAACAAATCATTAATGTTGGGCTCATAGGTTTTGGAACAATCGGCTCCGGTGTTGTTAAAATACTCCAGGAAAACGCAGACATTATAAAAGACCGACTGGGCGCCTCCTTAAAGCTGAAAAGGATTGTTGACAGAGATATTGACAGTAAAAGAGACGCCACACCTGAAGAGGATGTCATTCTGTCAACCGACGTTTCAGACATTATTAATGATACCGAGATAGATATTGTCATTGAGCTTGTAGGCGGTTATGAACCGGCCAAGACTTTTGTTCTTCAAGCACTTGAGAAGGGCAAAAGAGTAGTGACAGCCAACAAGGCGCTTTTAGCTGTTCATGGTGATGAGATATTTAACAAAGCGGCTGAAACAGGAACAGATATTGCCTTTGAGGCGAGTGTGGGAGGCGGCATACCTGTCATAAAAGCCTTGAAAGAAGGGCTTGCAGCCAACAACATGCAGACAATCGACGC
>JADFVM010000211.1 GCA_015222555.1 Pseudomonadota bacterium | reverse complement strand
TTCATAGGCAAGGGATATGCCAAATCTGGGCGGTTGGATTAACTCATTGATATTTAAGTAAGATTTGTCGTAGAAGAACCGGCGGGCAAGAGCCTTCTGAAGGGTTTTTCTTACAGGCAGAGGGAACAAAGATGGGGGCGATGAGTCTAACTGTTTGAGGAAACTATATTTTTATGTGAAGGGAATTTCATACACCTTGTTTTGTTCTCTTAAAGTCCGATGGATTCAAGTCATGCTTTTTCAGCAGGTCATAAAAGTCAGACCGATATTTCCCGGCAAGCTTTGCCGCCTTGCTCACATTGCCTCTGGTAAGCAACAGGAGGTTAGAAATATAGTTCACCTCAAACTGATTTTTGGCTTCTTTCAGGGAGTTAACCTTGCTCTCTTGTATGGTCCTGCTCTGAAGAATCAGATCTTCAACAATTACATCTCCAGTGGTCATAGCTGCGGCGTATTCAATGGTATTCTCTAATTCTCTTACATTGCCGGGCCAGGAGTAAGACAAAAGTTTCTGGAGGGCAGACGTGGAAATCCCCTTTATCTCCTTTTTCACTTTCCTGGCAAATTTTTTTATGAAATGATCTACCAAAAGAGGAATATCTTCCCTCCTTTCCCTCAAGGGAGGAAGACGGATGGGTATAACATAGATACGGTAAAAGAGGTCTTCGCGAAACTCACCCCTTTTTACCTCATCTTCCAGGTTTTTATTGGATGCCGTCAATATCCTTACGTCTACATCTGTCGGTTTTTCCCCGCCCAGAGAATAGAACTGCTTTTCCTGAAGCACACGGAGCAGTTTTACCTGCATTGATCCTGACATCTCCGAAATCTCGTCCAAGAAGATCGTGCCTCCATGGGCCTGAACAAAAAAAACCTCTTTTGTCCCTGACGGCGCCGGTGAATGCACCCTTGTTATAGCCAAAAAGTTCACCTTCAAGTAGCGCTTCCGGAATAGCGGCGCAGTTTATCGCTACAAAAGGCTTGTCCTTCCTGGTACTTAGAAGATGCAGGGATTTAGCTACAAGATCTTTCCGGTGCCACTCTCTCCGTAGATGAACACATTGGAGTCTGTCTCTGCCGCTCTTGATACCTGTTCTAATACCTCCTGCATCTTTTTGCTCTTGCCTATGATATTTTCGAATCCATATCTTTCCCCTACCAGAGCCTTGAGCCTTCTGACTTCTCTGGAAAGACTGCTCTTTTCCAGGCCATTTTTTATCTGAAGAAGAAGTTCTCTGCGATCGAATGGCTTGGTTAAATAGCTGTAGGCTCCTTGCTTCATCGCCTCCACCGCTGTTTCAATCGTTCCATAGGCGGTAAGGATGATAACCGGCATTTCGGGAGCTATTCGGCGCAGGTCCCGCATCAGCTCAATGCCGTCTTCCTTTCCGGATAGTTTGAGATCGACAACAGCCAGGTCAAACAACTCATTTTCAACCCTCTTTAGAGCATCATGTGCCCCGGTTGTTGTAGCGATCCTGTAGCCTTCCTCCTCGAGCCTGAATTTTAAAACCTCAAGCATATTTTTATCGTCATCTACTATGAGTATATTATCCATATCCCATCTCAATAATCACCGACCATTTATGTTCATTATCGGGGCAGGCACTCCCTCTTCTTTTCTTCAACACCTATATCTATTTCCTTTAAGGTATCTATCATCCTCTGATTCTTTTCGAGCTTCTTTTTCAAACAATCTACCGATTTTTCAAGGGTCTTGATCTTGCTTTCACAGGAGATAAGTTCATCAATGGCGTAGATCCAGATTCTGGCCTCTTTGCTCAACCTGCTGTCCGGGAAATCACGAATAACCTGCTGAAAATACATAGCGGATTTTTTACAATCCCTTTTGGGATTATCGGGATGAGTCCAGATGAGCCCCATATTGAAGACCGCTCTATCCCCTGGCGTAACTTTTGGGAAAAGCCTCGAGGCCGCCTCATACTCTTTCAGCGCCTTCTCATAGTCGCCTCTGACAACAAACTTCTCCGCCGTCTTAAGGTGTCCTTGCCCCTGCCATATTTTTTTTAAGTCTGAAGTAAGCGCACACCCTGTGAGCAACAAAAAGATCGCTAAAATACAGGAAGGGTAAAGGAAAAGGCGCTTCCCTTTCCTGGCTCGCTTTCCACCCATATATCACCCCCGTGAG
>JADFVM010000210.1 GCA_015222555.1 Pseudomonadota bacterium | reverse complement strand
CGACACATATTGCTAAAAACAAAGATTATTCTGCGCAAGAGGAAATCCTGTGCAGTAGGAGTGAATTAAAACAGGCTATTTTTAGTTGGAAGGAGAGGGCTTAAAGGTCTCGCGCCTCTGACTAATACTTATAGTCAAGCTTTAAGACTATCCTTCTGGGTTCCTGGGGGGAGGAGGGGAAGTTAGATGAACCGCCCCCTGAATTGTAATATCTCTTATCCAGCAGGTTATGAACATTTACTGAGACAGAAAGGTTCTTGGCCACATTCCTTGCATCCATATTGAGGTTCACAAGGATGTAATCCTCCACCTGCTGCCGCTTCGAAGGATCGTTGGGATCTACCCACCTCGTATTCGTTTTACCTATCCACCTGACAATGGGTGTAATGGAGTATCTGCTATAAGCAGCCGTTAGGCCCACCTTTAATTTGTGCTTTGCTACATAAATATGGTCAGATTCAATACCGGAGCCGTTATCTACTTTACCATCAACATAGGAGTAGCTCCCCCAGGGTTTTAGCTTAATACCACCTATATCGGTATAGTAATTAGCAAGCAGCTCTCCGCCGTAAAACTTCGCCGTACCCACATTTTCGAGCCTCTTCCAGGCCAGGACTTCTCCACCCTCAATATAGTAAGAAGGGGTATTTTGTACGACATCGAATATCATATCTTTCACACGAGTGTAATAGGCCGACAAAGTCAGAACAAATGCAGGAGTCACTTCCTGGATAATGTTGATCTCCGTCGTCTTCGATTGTTCAGGTTCAAGGTCGGGATTTGGAAGACCCATAAAACTGCTAACATACTTTCCCTTGACAGCATCATATCCCTGGTCGAAGCTCCCCCAATGATAGGCATAGGCATTGTATGGTGAAGGCGCAAGAAAGGCCTCACCGTAGAGAAGCTTAACAGTTGTCGTCTCACCGGGGGTGATAACGACACCCCCTCTTGGATTAGTAGCGCCTTTATAGCGAGTATTATAATCATACCTGACGCCTAAGGTAGAGGAAAGCAAACTGCTCCACTTAGACTGGGTTTGCAGATAGGCCCCATAATTTTTATAATTTAATTCGATAATCTTTACAGGGATTGTATTGTTCGTTCCAGTATAAAAAAAGCCTTGCTCCGACCCTGCTTTGTCGGGATCATACTCTTTACCCAAAAGATCATAGGTTTTGGGAAGAGAATAAAAATCCTCTATGGAAAAGCCCCCTACAACGGTATGATTATCTCTAATCTTATAGTTCAGCTGCTGCTCAAACATCCATTTTTTGCTATGTGCATATTTATGTCCAGTTTGAAAATCGGTGTATATATTTTTATATTTAGAATCGGGCAGCAATTCATAGGTATGATGACTCATTGAGGTCTTTCCTGTAAGATTGTCTCCAGACTCAAAGCGGTATTCTCCGTATAAAGTGCTGAGCTGTGTCTTCCACCTGACGTCATCTGTAAATAGTGATTGATCCGGTTTATCACCTGAAGATGTGGGATGACTGAAGTATGACCTGTTGTAACCGAGGGTAAATTTATCATCAATGTCAAGCTTCAAGTTTCCTGTATAGCTGCCCGTTCTAAAGATAAAGTTCTCTCTGTCCGCCGCGGCAATTACGGTAGCCCCCACAGTCAAGTCTGTTGGTGCATATTCATCATAATATTCAGTCAGGTCGGCATTATCAGAACGGTGGCGGTGACCTCCCATGGTGAGTTTGACATTCTTACTCAGCCGGCCACCATACTTAATGTGCCCGTAATAATACTTAAACGATCCTGCAGCTGCAGCCACTTCCCATCCGTCAAGCTCTTCCGCATCTTGTGTAATGAGATTGATGACTCCCGTAAAGGCATCAGCGCCATAAAGGGCAGAGGCCGGTCCGAATACTACCTCAACCTGCCTCACGTCATAGAGAGGGAAGTTCTCCCCAATAGGAATATTCTCTGCTGTAGGAGAACTGATCCGGTAACCATCCTTCATGATGATGAATTTGCCTGAGCCCCAGTTCCCTCGAATCATTGTCTGGTTGTACATCTCCTGTGCAGATTTGTTCTGAAGATCAACACCAGGCAGATCCTCAAGTAAATCAAGAAGGTTATTATAACCCCTTTCCATGATCTGCTGCCTGCTGACAACAATTATTGTGGCAGGTGCATCGGTGGCCCTTTGATTCGTCCTGGTGGCGGTGGTAACCATGGGTATCTCCATGAACAACAGTTCTTCACGGCTGCTATCTTCAAAGTTCTGGGCAACAGCCAGATTGGAGACAAAAAGGGGGAAAGACAACAATATAAAGAAGATTGATGCTAAAACTAAAATCTGGAGAGGAACTTGATTAATTGAAACCTTCATATATTCAAGTATTAATTCATATTATGTTTTTTAAGAACCAGATGCCTAGCAAAGATCAATGAAGATCGTAATATACACATTTCAATATCTTTTGTCTAGAAAACATAATCCCATTAATGTGTTTATCACTTTTTTCTAAAAACAGTTAGCGATTCTATTGTTTCGACATAAATAACATCATTACCGTCTGCGATCAGCTCATCGGCAAGTCTAGATGGGCCAGGCCATCTCTCCGGCCCTCCTCTTGCACCCGCTCCGGAATCATGAAATGCCAGACAGCCACCAGAAGACAACAAAGGGAACCAATCCTTAAAATCTTTTTTAACCGCTTCATATTGATGATCACCATCAAAGAGAATAAAATCGAACTCTTTATCCCAGCTTAAAACGACATTAAAACTGTAATCTTTAATAAAGAAAAAGTTTGACAACCCCTCCGTATTTTTCAGAATAGCAATCTCGCTCCCCATTAATTCAGGATCCATAGAATCTGGAATAATAGGATCAATGCTGTACACAGGGACCCTTGCATTTCTCGCCAGATGACATGCCGTTTTTCCATCTAAGCACCCAATTTCAACGATACCAAGCTTAGCTCTTTGTGCACATAAGCATAAATAGTTTAGCTCTTCGGGCCGCACTCGCATTACCATTTTTTACTCCTACTCATACATAGCTATCCATATGAGATTATAAAAAAAGTTAACACTTAGTATTCAGATGAGACACAATGTTAGACAATTTACAGAATTCCTCTACAGAGAGCGTTTCCGCCCTTCTGGATGGATCGATAGAAACTGAGCAAAAAGACTCATCAAGCTTCTCCCGCTCCGGGAAAAAAGACTTTAGGGTATTGGACAATTTCTTTCTACGTTGCGAAAACGCCGTTGAGATAATCCCTTTCAACAGCTTTTCATCGGCCACCTCAAACCTTGGCCTGTCAAGCAATCGGAAAAGCAGCACCTGTGAATCAATCTTCGGGGAAGGCTTGAACACAGAGGGAGGGAGCGTTAATTCTATTGTAATGTCTGAATAGAGCTGAGGAAAAATGGACAGCGCACCATAGCTTTTACAACCGGGGGGAGAAACTATCCTACTGGCCACCTCTTTTTGAAACATGAGGATCATCGTATCAATAGAGGCCCTCATTTCAAGGAGCCTGAAAAGGATCGGTGTAGCCACATTATAGGGAAGGTTGGCGATGACCTTCAGCTTGTCTCCACCTTCTTCAATAAGGCCTGCATAATCAAATTTGAGGGCGTCGCCCTCTATAATCTCAACGTTGTCAAGGTCCTTAAACTCTTCTCTTAAAAAGCGAGAAAGGTCCCTGTCAATTTCAAGGGCGAAAACTCTGCAGCCTTTATCTGCAATAAGCCGGGTAATAGCACCTTGGCCCGGACCGATCTCCAGAACAGTGTCGGAAGGTTGAAGGGAGGCAAGATCAATAATTTTTAAAGCACAGTTTTTATCAACAAGGAAATTCTGGCCAAAACGTTTTCTGGCGCGAGGCAGTTTATTTGGCGTGTTATGATCGATGATCGTTTTCCTCATTTTCAGAGGCGCTTCCCATAGCTCTTTTCAGCGCTCTATGCTGTTTGATCTTGTCCTTTTCGAGCTTAATGGCTGTAAAGACATATAAAAAGATAAAATATGAAATAACAGCCGTTATGATGGCAACGATAAAGCTGCCGAGGATGAGAGGCATGATGAAATCGTGCCCCAGTTCCAGAACCTCATGGATGGAGGTAAATTTCGGCATTTGAAGAGCAGAGGTACCAAGGATATACTTTCCCACCTTGAAGTTAAAGGTATAAATGGGGATAAAGGTCATGGGGTTACTGACCCAAACACCGATGAGGGCTGCAATTTTGTTTTCCTTTAGCAGCATGGCGCCTAACAGTGCCAGCGGCGTCTGAATCCCCATGGTAGGCGTCATTCCGATAAAAACACCGAGCGCCAATCCCCTGGCCACATCCTTTGCCGTCCCATGAAGCCTGACGAAACGGAGATAGACATAGCGTAGAGTCCTTTCGATGCGAGTTCCCCGGTATTTCATATGGCCAGTCTCGCTTCAGCATTCATGCTGAGATCTGCCCGTCTTCCCCTTTTCAGGTAATGATAACCGAGGGCGGCAATCATGGCGCCATTGTCCGTGCAGAGAATGGGTGATGGAAAAAAGGACTTCATCTTTCTCAGCTCTGCCTCATTTTTCAGAAGATCTCTCAGTCTGCTGTTACAGGCCACCCCACCTGATATTACAATAGATTTTACATTATGTGCTTCAGCCGCTTTAATCGTCTTTTTCACCAGCACATCAACGACGGACTCCTGAAAACTTGCCGCAATGTCATTGATCATAGGGGGAAGCATTTCTACGGGCTGCTTTTTTATAAACTGGGAAGCGGCTGTTTTCATACCGCTGAAGCTGAAATCAAAGTTATCTTTTTTCAAAAATCCTCTGGGAAAATCGATGGCTTCAGGGTCCCCGACCTTCGCCAACCGGTCCATAGCCGCGCCACCGGGATAACCCAGGCCCAAGACCTTGCCCACCTTGTCAAGCACTTCACCGGCGGCATCATCAATAGTACGGCCGATGAGCTCATATTCACAAAAACCTTTAACCAGAAATAGGGAGGTATGTCCACCGGAAACGATGAGACCGAGGTAGGGAAATCCAACTTCGCTTTCAAGAAAGATAGACGTCAGATGCCCTTCGATATGGTTGACGCCGGCAAGGGGAAGGTTGCGGGCAAAGGCGATAGACTTCGCCACAGAAAGGCCCACCAACAATGAGCCGACCAATCCCGGACCTTTAGTCACGGCAATACCGTCGATATCGTCAAGCGTGAGATCGGCCTCACTCAATGCGGCTGTTATGACAGGAATGACCGATTCAATATGTTTTCTCGATGCAATTTCCGGAACGACGCCGCCAAAGAGAGCATGATCCTTTAT
>JADFVM010000209.1 GCA_015222555.1 Pseudomonadota bacterium | reverse complement strand
GTGGTTGTAGAAAAAATATTGAGATACGATCTCCCTGCCCGTTTTGGGGGTGAAAATCCTATTGACCTGGAAATGCTTTATGGAATGTACGCCAGTGAATATGCGCAAATAGTAGAATACAACACCCTTGCAAGGGACGTCGGGGTTTCCGTGGGACGTGGGGGACGGGGACGTTCTCACTTGACACACTTGACAAACAGCTTAAATGCAAGTACGTTTATGGCGATTCGTAATTAACGAACCGTAAAAAACGTACTACGTAAGGTCAATGATGGAAAATCCGTTCCGATACGGGGGCATTGTCACCGGAACCTACTTTGCTGATCGAACTGTGGAAATCCGTGACTTGAAACGGGAGATGGAGAACATCAATCGCGTGTTTCTGGTTTCTCCCAGACGGTTTGGGAAAACATGTCTGCTGTATAATCTGGGCAAGCACCTGGAGGAAAGCGGCATTGCCTGGACCTATCTGGACTTAAACGCCTTTCCCGATCTTCGGCACTTTGCCAGCGCCATGGCGAGTTTTTCCGCCAAAGCCCTTGAATCCAATTCAGATCGTCTGCTCAAGTTTTTTTCCGGCTTTCGTAGATTACACCCCAAGTTGGGAATGGATCCGGACGGAAATATCACGGCAAGCCTGGAAATTTCTGCTGAGGAGAAAGATCCTCTATCCGCGTTGATTGAAGGGATGAATCAGGCTCAAAACCTGGCAGCCAAAAAGAAAATGAGACTGGTCGTCATGATCGATGAATTTTCGGATATTGAAAAATACGACGGCCGCACTATAGAAAAAGCCATGCGGTCGGAAATACAGAAGCATTCCCATATCGGCTACATTTTCTCAGGCTCTGAACAATCCATGATGTTGGCCATGATTCAAGACAAAACACGGCCTTTTTATAAACTGGGTCGAATCATGGAATTGGGGCCTATAAAGCGAGAATCCTACAGCCGCTTCATTCTGGGATGGCTTGAAAAAGGGGGTTATGCGATCCGCAATGAAGATCTGGAAGGGATTTTTGCCTTGGGAAAAGACGTTCCGTACAACATTCAGAGGCTTTGCAACACCATGTGGGAAACCGCAGTTGAATCCAAGGCAATAACTGCCGATGTGATACAAAGCCTCCCGCTGATCATTTCCAGACAGGACTCGCCGCATTATGAAATGATCTGGCAGTCTGCAACAAAATCCCAGAAGAATCTTCTGATTGCTTTGAGCGACGATCCTCATGGGTTGGTTTTTTCAAGGGATTTTCAGATGTCTCATGGCATCGGGCCTTCATCATCCATTAAGGCATCCCTGGATTCCCTGTTGAAAAAGGGAATCCTTGCCAGGGCCCTTGACAATCGATATATTTTTGTTGACGAATTCATGCCTTTCTGGATCAGGGATATTCGGAAAGGTAAAGGAAAATTCAACTAAACAAATAATATAGGGACGGGGACGCGGGGACGTTCTCACCCTTTAAACATTTTGCTATCATGACAAAATGAAGTTTAAAAGTTAAGAACGTCCCCCTCGACTGGGTGGGCACTGCAAGAGGGTAGCCGCCCTCTCTAAGACCATAGCTCAGCACCAGGGCCTGGATAAAAAAGACTGCGAGCTTATAGAAATCGCAGCGATATTGCATGACATCGGCCTTACAGGTATCCCTCGTGAAATTCTAAGAGAAAAAGAGGAGGAGTTGACCCCACATCAGGCATCTATCTATCGGCAACATCCTGTGCTGGGTTACCTGGCCTTTAATTCCATTAAAAATCTGCAGCAGGCAAGCATCCTGATCAGGTCTCATCACGAGAACTTTAACGGATCAGGATATCCGGATGGACTGAAGAATGAGGGGATTCATGTGGGAGCACGGATCATTCATGTAGCCAGCGCCTATGACGAAATGACTCACAAATTGGGCCTTTCCCGCGAGGTTGCCCTGAGTACCCTTAAAAAGAAAAGTGGCTATGAGTTTGATCCGGAAATCGTATTTCACTTTATGGATGTGTTGCATAATTTCAACCCGGTTATTGGAACTGAGATAGTTATCCCCGTTTCCAAACTGGAACCCGGGATGGTCTTGTCCAGGAACCTAAGGACAATCAGTGACAGGCTACTCACGGTGGCAAATACCGTCATCCACCAGGCCCATATTGAAAAGATTTACAATTTTAATCGAATAGATCCGATAGACGGAGGGGTATACATTTACAAAAAGGATCTGGTTAAACAAGAAGATTGAACGTCGCATCTGCTGTCATTCAAAAAATCCATAAGAATGCGTAGCCTGACAAAGAAGTGGGAGGGGAAGATTATAGGATGGCTTCCATAAGTATCAGAATCCCTTGATAGACTTGAAACCGGCAATACGTGCTTCATAGCTGCCCTTGGAAAACAGTTCACAGGTAATAGCTTATTGAGGAAACAGGTATTCAGCAACCACGAACTATGAACTTCGAAGATCTGGAGCAGGGGGCTGGGTTTTTCCGGTTGATATGCTATTTGAATTGAGACCTCGGTGCGGGGGAACCTTTGAGTAGGCCTTCCGTGCTCAAATCTTCATCCATGTCCGGCCAGTGAATGCCATACCCACCCGCGCAAGGCTGCCAATTTGAGCGCTGTTCCGGGCTAGCATTAAGCAATTTGGGATACCATACCAAAGGTACAGTAATAGTGCGACCGTCCATAAGGTCGACACTCATTGCATCATCATCAATGTGAACATTTTGTACTCGCTCGTCGGCTTCAAGTGCCAAAATACCCATACCATGCCTCCAAGAACTGTTGTTGGTGTTCAAGTACTACAGCTTTTAACTTCCGTAGCTCCCTTGGCCTAAAACCAACATTCCGCGCCAAATCAACGGGTTCCAGCCAGAATTTCGCTGATAATTCATCACGATCCACATGAATATGTGTCGGCTCATTCGGCTCGTGACTGAAAAAATAAAACCGGTAAGGCCCTATTACGCAAAACTGTTGGCATCGTATGTCCTGTTCTTTCTCATTAATCTAATAGGAAAATATATTATTCGCAAGGCAATATCTAGAGGACGTCTTTCCGCTTTTCGACACCTCATCAGTGGTTCACTTTCGTTCATCTCTCGTTTGAGATTAGTAGCCTGATGGATTATATTCAGGCAGATTATTGCATAATTTGGGATAAGCTGTTGGATTTGATGCGAATACGTGTAATATTTTTTATCATAGCTCGGATTTAGAGCCCAAAGTTTCTAGAATATGTCGAAAATAAATATAGATCACCAAATCACCAAATCACCAAATCACCAAATTCACATGATCGGCATATGTGGCACCGGGATGGCTGCCCTTGCCGGTTTGCTCAAGGAAAAGGGATACAGGGTAAAAGGATCTGACAGTCAGGCCTATCCAC
>JADFVM010000208.1 GCA_015222555.1 Pseudomonadota bacterium | reverse complement strand
TGTTCTGTACAGCAGAGCAAAAGCTGACTTTTCATTTCGATCTTTATAGATGTTTAGCAATGTGTCCGGTTTTTTTGGTACTTCAAACCTTTAACACTTTAGAAAATTAAGAAAAGGAGGAGTGATTTATGAAAACAAGAGGAATGATTATGGGTTTGGCCTGTTTATGTGCGATCCTTGTATTAACAATTCAACCATGCTTTGCAAAAGAAGCTAAGACAGTCGATATTGGAGGCCTGTTCTGTTTGACTGGCTTTGGTTCGTCAGCGGAAACCTATATCCATCAAGGAGCGAAAATCGCTGAGGAATGGTACAATGAACGAGGTGGAATCACCATAAAGGGAGAAAAATACAAGATTAGACTTCTTGCCGAAGACATGAAAGGCACTGCTGACGGTGCTGTTGCCGCAGCAAATAAACTTCTTTATGATCATAAGGTGAAGTTTGTCGTGGGGACAGTTGTTCCATTTATGGTCCAGGCGGCAGGTACGGTTTTAGAACCGGCAGAGGTAATTCGTGTGGTCCTATATAATTGCGGCACACCTTCGGAGTACGGACCAAATACCCCCTATATGTTTGTCGGCCAGGATGCGACTGTTGAAGGCATAAGCCCTGCACTGGAGTATCTTAAAGAGGCCTATCCGAGTGTAAAAAGCGTTACATATGTTATTCCTGATGACGGCTCTGTGCCTTATCTCAGCCCGATCTTTAACAAGAAGGCTAAAGAAAACGGATTTAAGGTTGCGTCAATTGCGAAATGGGCTATGAATACACAGGACTTTACCCCTATTGTCATGAAGATACTGAGTGCAAAACCGGATGCTATCGCTTTCGCTAATGGATGGCCACAGGCCACAGGTAACATGCTTAAAATCGCTCGTGAGATGGGGTTCAAGGGCCCAATATTTGGGTGCAATTATGATGACGGGTACCAAATTATGCAAATTGCAGGCAAAGAGGCATCAACTGATTTTTTCAGCCACAGTTTAGTTTTTGACTCCCCTGATATGACGCCCTTGATAAAAATGATCACAAAGAGGGCAAAAAAACAATATGGAGAGGCTTATGTGACTACTGTATGGGGATTCCAAGCCATATATGTACTTGTCCAAGCCATAGAAAAGGCCCAAAGCCTTGACCCCACTGTAATAAAGGGTTCGTGGGAGAAAATGAAGGCAATTGATACTGTATATGGACCAGGGAGAATGGGTGGACTGAAGACATACGGGATAAACCACACTGTCTGCCATCCTTGCCCTATCCAGGCACTACAGGATGGGCAGGTGAAGTGGGTCAAGTGGGTAGACGTGTATTCTGAATAATTGACAAGTGGTTATGGCATCTTAAATCCGGTAGGGGGCTGAACGCTCCCTACCGCTTTATTACTCAAAAGGATCATGGCCGGGGTGTAGATGTGGGACCGGAAGCAATAGCACAAATCATTGTAAATGTGCTTATGTTGTCATCAATGTATATATTGGTGGCTCTAGGCTTCGCGTTGATCCTTAGTGTATTGGATGTATTAAATTTTGGCCATGCAGCAATCTACACCGTTGGCGGCTACATTTGCTACCAGTTGACCGTGGTTGTTGGCGTAAATCAATGGGTTTCACTATTGATGTCTATGATGGTTATGGGTTTTTTTGGGCTAGTACTTGAGAGGTTTTGCTTCCGGCCTTTCTTGAATGACAAAAACCGAATAATCGTCATAACCCTTGCTCTTATTGTGATCTTGACGGCTACAGTGAATGTGACCGTCGGCAGCTACATAAAACGTGTACCGGCCTTTGCCACGGGAGTTCTCAGGCTTGGGGACGTCACATTAAGTGGAGAAAGGCTTGCCACTTTCATTATTGGTGCGGTTCTCCTGGCATCGGTGATACTGTTTATAAAGAAGACCAGGACTGGCCTGCAAATGCTTGCCATAGCTCAAGACATTGAAGGCGCAGCCTTACAGGGCATTAGGACTAATCGCATTGCCGCCGTCACAACAGCCCTCGGGTGTGCTTTGGCAGCGGTGGCTGGAAGCCTGATGGGTGCTGTGTTGAGCTTAAGCCCATTTATGGGAGATTTAATGCTTGTTAAAGCCATTGAAATTGTTGTC
>JADFVM010000207.1 GCA_015222555.1 Pseudomonadota bacterium | reverse complement strand
CGGGCAAAGATGCCGGACTTGCCCGGGAAGAGATGGCCGAATCTGTCCTTTTTGTCGGGACGTCCGGCCTGACTTTTGAAGCAGAAGCAAAGTTCAAAGAGGAAAAAAGTTCGGGCATAGATCATCCAGCACCGCTTGCTGTCCCCGGGACGGGACGGCTGGCATCACACATTTCAAGAGATCTGGCTTTAAGAGGTCCTGCCCTTACTATCACAACGGCCTGTACCTCAGGCGCCAATGCCATCGTGACTGCGGCAGAAATGCTATTGAGTGGTGAAATGAAGCGGGCCATCGTCGTCGGCATGGATATGCTCAGCGAGCTCACGCTGAACGGTTTCCGCTCCTTTATGCTGCTCAGTGAAGAGGGCTGTAAGCCCTTCGATGTGGACAGAAGAGGGATACAGCTGGGAGAGGCCTGTGCAGCTGTCATCCTTGAGGCTTTCGATGAGCCTTCTTCTCAGGACAAATTTACTCTAAAGGGCTGGGCCAATGTCTGCGATACTCACAGTGTGATCAGTTCCAATGTGAATGGGCAAGCACTCTCACAGACGATGTCAGAGGCCCTTGAAATGTCGGAAACAGGGACAGACCGGATTTCGGCCATTAAAACACATGGCATCGGCAGTGGAGACAGTGACCTTGCCGAGGCTTCAGCCCTCAAATCCATTTTCGGAATTGAGGTGCCTCCCTTGACATCATTTAAGGCTTACCTTGGGCACACTATGGGTGCCAGCGGTGTTATTGAGACCGTTGCCTTTCTTAAATGTCTGGAGTCCGGTTTCATTCCGGGAACTCTCGGTTTTAATCGGATAGATCCTGAAATAGGACTCTCACCCATAACAGACAACAGGTCGGCCGGATCAGGTCATTATCTCTTTAACTATTCAGGCTTTGGAGGCAGTAACACATCTTTTGTAATAAGCTATGAATGATGTTCTCATAAAAAGTCTGAAAAAGCACTTTTTTGTCATTCCCGCGAAGGCGGGAATCCAGTCTTTTCAGATAGTTACATGCTTTCTGGATTCCCGCCTTCGCGGGAATGACGATTTTTTATGAAACCATCATGAATGATAACATGAAAATCTATATTGGCGCAGCTGCGGCAATCGGGCCTGCAGGGGACACAACTCACCTGGAAAGGGAGGCCCTGAGCTCAGATCCCCAGCCAGCCGACCTTGAAGCGCTGGTGTCCTCCCTTAACTGCCAGGATGAACTGCGCCGAGTATCGCGCTATACAAAGATGGCATTAATGGGCGCGCAGACAGCGCTAGGCCGACTGCCTGGTCCGGTGGATGAAAAAACGGCCCTTTATTTCGGTACCGGTCTGGGAGAACTTGAAAATACGATCTCTCTTTTCAGCGAGTCAATGGACCCCCATGTGTTATATACCTCGCCATACAGCTTTGTCAGTTCGGTAAACAATTCAACTGCTTTTTATGTGGCAAAAATTAACGGCTTAATGTCTAAAAATATGACGGTATGCCAGGAAGAGTTTTCCTTCGAATGGACCCTTAAAGTCGCCTCTTTTGACCTATTAAGCCGTCATCTCCGTAATGCCCTTGTTGGTGCCGCCGATGAGTCGTCCTTTCCGCGCAGTGAACATATGCACCGCCTCAAACTTGAAGCTGACCAGATCATGGGGGAGGGCAGCGGATGGCTATGCCTCCAGACCTCCCGTGAAGGGGCGGTGGGAGAACTTTTTTTACTCGAAGAACTTCCCGCAGTGCCGGAAAGAGGCATTGAATGGCTGGATATCATTTCAGGTATGCTAGAGCCTTACTTTGAAGAGGTTGAAGATTTTTTTCTGCTTCCCGGTTTTCGTCTTCATAAGGAAGAGGTTGATGAGATAATAAAGCGTTTTCCTACTATGGAATGCAAGAACTATCTCGACTACTGTGGTTGTTTCCATTCGGCAGCCGCCTTCGGTATCGCTTCTGCATTTGACGATAGACATGAAGCAGAGACACTTTATTTCCATCTTAATCGTAATTTATTTGGTAGACTGTTTATTGTGGGAGTAAAAGTTTACAGCGATGGCATGAGAGGGGGGCGCTAAAATGAAGAAAATATTATTTATCAGTCCGGCCTACAGGACAAAACTTCTCGAGAACCTGCGGGTTCTTGCCCTCCCGCCCTTAAATCTTGCAATACTCGCCGCCCATACACCGGAACAGTTTGACCTGGCTATCGTTGATGAGGCTGTTGAAGATATCGATTTTGATGCAAAGGCGGATCTCGTTGCCATCACCTGTATGACGCCCCTTGCTCCCCGTGCCTACGAAATCAGTCAAATGTTCAGGGCCCGCGGTATTCCGGTGGTGATGGGAGGGATTCACGTTTCCATGATGCCCGATGAGGCATCAAGCTATGCAGACACTATTGTCATTGGCGAGGGCGAAAATGTCTGGCCTGAAGTCCTGCGTGATTTTGAAAAGGGTGAAATGAAAAAAAGATATCTCGCCTCAGTGAGGCCTGATATTGAAAACCTGCCCAATGCAAGGCGCGATCTTCTACAGGGGAAATACTTTGTCCAGACTGTGCAGACTTCAAGGGGATGTCCCTATGACTGCAACTTTTGTTCGGTGACACTTTTTAACGGCGGTAAATACAGGCTGAGAAACATCGATAAGGTGATTGACGAGATTAACGGACTCAAGGAAAAAAGGTT
>JADFVM010000206.1 GCA_015222555.1 Pseudomonadota bacterium | reverse complement strand
TCCAAAATTAAATGTGAACTTGACCACATTCATTATATAAACGATGGCAACACCGAGGATATCACCCGCCAGTGCGCCGAAGAGGCCAAGGGATAGACCTTCCAGCATGAACATTGCGAGGATCTTTTCAGGCATTGTCCCTATGGCAGCGATAGTACCGACTTCCCTTATCCTCTCATAGACTGCCATGACCATTACATTCATGATACTGATAAGCACTATTGCAATGAGAGTAAGTTTAATAAAGAAGGTCATAAGCTCGATCATCCTGGCAATATTAAAAAATGGCGAGAGTTTTTCCCAGGTATGCACCTCGAAGACCGGCTTGCCTTCTTTATTCACTTCCTTTGAAAGCGCCTCTTTGAGACGCATATTTATCTGATGGAGTTTATCAAAATTGTTTATTTTAAGCGCAATCTCGCTGATCTCCGGCTTTGTCATCCTGAGAACCTCCATGGCGTCCTCAATATGGATATAGCCGTCCCTGCCGCCCGGCCCTGTTGCACTTTCGACAAGACCGCCAACCTTGAACTGCTTCCCGTTAACGGAGCCGTCCCTGTTGGTAGCGACGATGACAACCATATCACCGACCTTTACCTTCATCCCCTTTGCAAGAAGTTCGGGGATGAGGACTTCTCCCTTTTTAACAGCCTTTTCACCCTCAATGATCCTTCCGGGGAAAAGAGGCATGGCCACACTCTCTTTTTCCGGATAGACGCCGTTCAGTCTTATATTCGTCGTCTCTTTAAAGGTGCTGAACATACCGCCGAATTTTATCCTCGGTGAATAAGCCTCTATTTCCGGTATCTCTTTTATGGCGCTCTCCACCTTTTCAAACTGTTTGTTGTTCATATTCATCGTAAGAGGGAGGCTATCTATTGACGCCACATACCCTTTTTTGTGGACCTGTATATGCCCGAGAAAGGAGTCCGTTATCTGCCCGATCATCAATGCTTTAAAAGAACCTGCAACGGCGACAAAGACAAGGACAAATATGACACCGATAGTAATGAGTGAGGCCGTAAGGAGCGTTCTTCTTTTGTATCTCACCAAGTTTCTCAGGGCAATCTTGAAGAGGTTAAGCATCTTTCACTCCTCCTTTCTCGTTTCTGCCGGTCAGCTGCCCGTCTTCCAGTGTATAGATTATCTCGACCTCTCCCACAATTTTCTCATCATGGGTTGAAAAGATGAAGGTCGTGCCAAGATCTTCTTTCATCTTCTTCATAATATCTATAACCATATAGGCCGTTTTGTGATCCAGGTTGGCTGTCGGTTCGTCGGCCAGTACGAGTTGCGGATTTGTAACCAAGGCCCTTGCAATGGCCACCCTCTGTTTCTGCCCGCCCGATATCTGGTCCGGGTATTTGTCTTTCTGGTCCGTCATTTCAACGGCTTCGAGAAGGTCCATAATCCGCTTTTTCCTTTCAGCCGAAGGGATATTTTGCACCATGAGGAGCGGATACTCGACGTTTTCATAGACCGTCAGCACTGGCATGAGGTTAAAATCCTGAAAGATAAAGCCTAAATTATTGCCCCTGAAAGCGGCAGCAGCTCGCCTGTCAAGGCGGAAGACATCTGTCCCTGCCACATTCAGACTGCCGGAACTCGGCTTGTCAAGACAGCCGATAAGGTTGAGAAGTGTCGTCTTTCCGCTGCCCGAGGGACCGATGAAAGAGACGAAGGAGGCGGGCTCTATCTCAAAACCGACACTTTTCAGGGCTTCGATTTCTACCTCACCCGTGATGTATGTTTTTGAAATATTTTCGGCAATGATGAGGCTCATAGGTTAAAAGTCCTATATTAAATGTGAGGTAGATTTACCCTTGTTTATCTAATTAACTTTCTATAAGACCACTTCATGAAAGGCCATGCCATGCTGTATATTTTTTACAGGTCACCCCTTTTTAGTTCATTTTAACGAACTGTACAAGGCCTCAAGTTTTGACCTGTAGATGTTTTTTATTGTTTCCTCCCCTTCCGCGAGAGGTTTCAAGAGGATGAGATCCATGACTTCCTGCGGGGGCAGCCCGGAGCTGTACATGGTTTTTACCGCTCCCGTAACCATCTTCAATATTCCCTCTTCAAGCTGATTGTCAGACAGACCAAATGATTTGCCTAGTTTCTGTAATTCATAAAGTTGAAACCAGAGATAGGTTGGTCCAATGGCGGTAAGAATTGTATAAGCTTCCAGCAGCTCTTCTGACACTTCGGGAGATTCACCCAGCGTGGCAAAAATTGAGAGCAACTCTTCCCTCTCCGCATCAGTAAATGCCTTGGAAAATACGACAGGATTATACCCTTCATTTACGATCGATGGTGCATTGGGTGTCATTCGCACAATTCGCTGAAACCCATTCAGTATTTCCGATATCCTGGTTATAGTAAGCTTGGGAGCAAGAGAAACAAGAATCGAGTCTGCATTCAAATGTGGTTGGATTTCACTGAGAACTTTTCCCATCACGGAAAAAGGAAGAGCAACGAAAACGATATCCTGCATGGCGGCTTGACGATTATCGTCAGGAGCTACCCCGATTCCGGGGAACTCCTCTTTCAAGCCATTCAAGACATTAATATTCGTATCACTTACTACGATATCCTCGGGCATTTCTCCCGCTCTTTGAAAACCACCCAGGAATATCCTCGCAGCCCGGCCTCCGCCTATAAATCCTACCTTTTTCATATATCTGTCCCCTCCCATTTGGCGATATGATTACTCTATTGGAATCTTCTTCTCCTTCATCAATCGCTCTTGATACTAAATCAACCAAGTGGATTTTGCATATCTTGGAGTTGTTCGGAAATTTATTTGTAAAGCAATTCCTTGTCCAGCCTGTATGTATAGGGAAGACCGTTGACCTTCCAGCCGCTGACCGTCCGGTGACCCTTTTCATCCTTAGACCCTTCAAAGCTGTCGGTCATGTATAGGACCTTTTTGAATCCTGCATCCAGAAGGAGCTTGGCCGCCACCTTTGCCCTTCCACCGCTCCGGCATAGC
Organism: Pseudomonadota bacterium; assembly: GCA_015222555.1. Classification (GTDB taxonomy): domain Bacteria; phylum Desulfobacterota; class JADFVX01; order JADFVX01; family JADFVX01; genus JADFVM01. The sequence continues at coordinate 2,226 of JADFVM010000206.1, read as the reverse complement.
ATGATGAGGGTGACGTCTTTAGAATAACGTTCCTCTGCATTCTTCACGAAATTGGCGTTCACCTTCCAGCCTGGATAAAACTTGAGCGGTATATTCGGCACGCCGTTGGGCAGGTCCGGGTGACCGACAAACTCATATTCGGCTCTTGTCCTTACATCAACAATAAAGGCGTCCTTGGGGTTTTCCATAACCATCTTATAGGCCTCTTTAGAGTCGATCCCTGCTGGCTCTACTCCAGCAAAGGCAAGGCTATAGATTAGTAACATTGCAACGGTGAAAAATATCCCCCTTGTAGCTATTGTCATTATACTCTCCTTTTTATTTTATCATTATGTTCTGAACAGAGACTTAAGTAATTTTACCATGTTTTTTTAATTGTTCAGAAGAGGCAATCCTATTTTGCACATTTTTTACAGGTTGATATGCCCAGTATCGAATAGAGGGGGCAATTTCCAATTAATCCCGTTATCAGAGGCACTATTCCGATTAGTCCCCACAAGCTCTGTGGACCTGTTACAACCAGGGACAAAAGGGCAATCCCCACAGCAATCCGTATGACTCTCTCTGTTCCACTCTCATTGACTTTCATCTTTTCTTTCCTCCTGTTAAGGTTTTGTTCTTCTATCGGTTTAGAACCAGGTTCTGGGAAAAGGATTCAACAAAAATGAGGGGAGGATGGAGTTTATTACCACGATCAATGAATCTTGATGAAACAAGTTAAAAAATACTTTCCTAGAACAATAGCAGACAGAGATATCAATAGCAAATTCTGTTGATTACCAATCGGCTAATTTTCAACAAAGAATATTTTTGAGGATGACGGAGTTGAAATGGAGGATGGGGAGGCGCATCAAATTCCGATACTGGCAACCCTCTTCTGCACTCTTCTTATGAGCGTCTCTTTGACACTACCCTTTTCGGGGAAAAATAAAAAAACTTGACAGATCATGGGAGGCAGCCTAATATGGGTGAGTAATTAATCACTTACCGTATAAGCCGTTTTCCGGCTTAAATATATGACAGTCGAAATCAGAGGGACAGAGAGAGGAAACCGTGGGCAAACCGCATGAGGAAAGAAAAGAGGAGATCATCAAAAAAACGCTTGAATTGGCTGCCGAAGAGGGGGTAACGCGCCTGACGACCCAGGCCATCGCGGACCGGGTGGGGATTGCGCAGTCGACTATTTTTAAGCATTTTAAAACACGCGATGCTATCTTCAGCGCCGCCATCAACTGGATATCGGGCCAGATCTTCCGCCTGCTCGAAGAGACGTCAAGGGAGTCGACATCCCCCCGGGAGCAGCTGCAATATCTAATCAACCGGCATCTTACTCTGATGAGCAGACATCGAGGGTTGCCCCGCCTCCTATTCTCCGACCGACTACACCTTGAATCGCCTCATCTTAAGAAAACCGTACAGCAGGTGATGGCCCGATATATGACGCTGGTTTCAGATATTATCCGCGAAGGGATTGAAGAGGACCAGTTCCGCAATGATGTAGACCCTGAAGAAACGGCTCGCTGCTTTGTCGCCCTCCTCCAGGGGCTTATCTTGCGCTGGTCGATCTTTGATTTTTCATTCCCCATTGAAAAAGAGGGTGAAGCGCTATGGCGTTTTCTCTGGTCGTCACTTGCGCCTCACCAGGAAGAAGACCGGGACTCTTTATGAAAAGCATTGCTCTGATGACACTCTCTCTTCTCCTTCTTCCGGCCTATTCAGGGGCAGAAGAGAAAGCACAGTCAAATATGCTGACACTGCAAACATGCATTGATAAAACGCTGGTAACACATCCGGATATCAAGAAGCTGCACTTTCAGGTGGAACAAAAAAATGCCGTCATAACATCCAACAACGCAGCCAATCTTCCCCAGATCTCTGTCAGCGCAGAGTATAACCCGATAAAAACCTTCGTCATGCCGCAAAACGGTCGCTTTTTGACTGATGACCATGACGCCTGGCGGGCAGGCATCGGCCTGACGCAAAAAATTTACGATTTTGGCAGCAATAAGGGCAGGATCAAGGCATCTGAATTCTCAAAAGAGATTGCCGCACTCTCACTAAAAGAGACAAAGAGGCTTTTGGTCTACCAGGTCCAGACTCTATACGATACGCTGCTTCTGCAAAAAGCGGCGATGAAGGCAAGAGAAGAAGATATCAAAACAACAGAAGCGCTCTACCTCCAGGCTAAGGAACTGGTAAAAAACGGACTGAAAACCAGGGCGGATG
>JADFVM010000205.1 GCA_015222555.1 Pseudomonadota bacterium | reverse complement strand
TCCTTCCCTTTTTCATTGTCCACGAGGAAAAGCCCGGCGCGTTGACGAAAGAGTTCATCCTTTACGACGTCTGATTTTAATTCCAAGGCCTTAAGTAAACCTTCTACTGCTGCTTTGCGCCAGAGGGAATCATCCTCTTTCTCAAAAATCCAGCCATGGACAGGAATGATCCAGCTTTTTTCGCTTTCATCAAGGTAGGCAGCCGTTGGAAAGAAAATTATCGTTTCGTCTTTTTTTATTTGTGATGCATAACAGAAAGAGATGGACAAGCTTATAAGGAAGAGGAGAATAGAAATAAAATATTTATTTGGCTTAAATGATAACAGTGTCATCAGAGAATTCCTTAACGGTCTTTTGTCCCATCCATTTCTTTGAGTCAAAATATTACTTTGGCCTGTCATTGTCAAGGAGGATTGATAGTGATGGCTGGATGGGGGCGACTCTCTTAAATAGCTTGATTTAATACCCCATTTTTATATAAAATTACAGGCTATGGAACGTGAAAAGAAACTTTATCTTAAAACATTTGGCTGCCAGATGAATGATGCCGATTCAAGCAAGATCAAAAATTTGCTTGGTAGCATGAATGTCTCCTCCACCTCGAACCCTAAAGAGGCCGATATTATCTTACTCAATACCTGCAGTATCCGGTGGAAGGCTGAGCATAAGGTATATAGTGAGCTGGGCCGGTTTAAGAACATAAAAAAGACGAGGCCCCATGTGATTATCGGTGTAGGCGGCTGTGTGGCCCAGCAGGAGGGGGAGGAGATGTTCAAAAAGGTGCCACACCTTGATCTGGTCTTCGGCACCAGTAATGTCAATCGTCTGCCGGAAATGATTAAAAAGGTGGAAAGAGAACGATGTCACGTTGAAGAGACAGAATTTTTTGACCGGCCTGAACCGCTGGTTTATCCCGCACCGGAAGAAGACGGCATGCGGGCCTATGTCAACGTGATTAGAGGCTGTGACAACTTCTGTACTTATTGCATTGTTCCTTACGTAAGGGGAAGAGAGGCGAGCCGACCAGCGGAAGAAATAATTGAAGAGGTTAAGATCCTTGTGGAACAGGGCGTTAAGGAGATAACGCTGCTGGGGCAAAATGTCAACTCCTATGGCAGAGATCTGAGTGACGGCATTGATTTTCCCAAGCTTTTAAGGCAAGTTGCCGGCGTTGGTGGTGTGGTGAGACTGCGTTTTACCACTTCTCATCCAAAAGACCTGTCGGATGAACTTATCGCTGTTTTTGGCGAACTCCCCAATTTATGCTCCCACCTTCACCTTCCCGTTCAGTCGGGCTCAGACAAGGTCCTGTCTTTCATGAGAAGAGATTATACGGCAAAGGGCTACCTTGATAAGGTTGAAAAGCTGAGGAAGATGAGATCCGATATCGCCCTGACGACTGATTTGATTGTTGGTTTTCCCGGGGAAGAGGACGATGACTTTAAAAAGACCCTTGAATTGATGAATGAAGTTCAATACGATGCCGCCTTTTCATTCAAATATTCCGTCAGACCCGGTACGGCTGCAGCAAAGATGAAAGATTCAGTCACTGAAGAGGAAAAAAAAGAAAGGCTGAAAATTCTTCAGGATTTACAAATGGAACATGGCAACATAAAAAACGGTCAAGAAGTTGGGAAGGTGCACCCGGTACTCGTCGAAGGAGAGAGTAAAAAGGGGGATGGTATGTTTATGGGGCGAACATCGGGGAATAAGGTGGTCAATTTTAAAGGATCAGAAGAGATCAAATCAATGATCGTACCTGTAAAGATTATTAACAGCTCAGCCAATGCTCTTTTTGGTGAATATCAGTTGATCCATTAGAGTGTTTTAGATTAACGGGGGACAGATGAAATTCTATGAAATGAAGGTAACAGGCGTGGTGCTGGATCCAACAACCTATGCACCGATGGTAATCCTCAAAGATAGTGACGAGAAAAATGTGCTTCCCATTTGGGTGGGTATAATGGAGGCGGCGGCTATCATTGCGGAACTCGAAAAAGTAGAGATTGACCGTCCTATGACTCATGATCTGACAAAGAATATTATGGCAGACCTGGATGCAAAACTTACGAAAATTGCCGTCGTTGACCTGAAAGACAATGTTTTTTATGCCACTTTAACGATTAAGAGTGATAATGGAAAAGTTGTTGAAATCGATTCCAGGCCCAGTGATGCCATTGCCCTTGCCATGAGGTGTGATGTCCCCATCCTGGTGAGTGAGGAGGTTATCCTCAAATCGAGGGTTGTAGACCTCACCTCTGACGAGGTTAAGAGGATGAGTGGTGAAGAACTGACAACAATGCTGAAGAATTTCTCTGCCGAGGATTTTGGCAAATATAAGATGTAGAGATGGGGCAGAAAAATCAAGCAATGCTGCATAACGATCCAATGGTAAATCAGTGATCGATGGCAATCCCAATAAGCGTATCGTAAAGAAGCAGGCAATAAGCTGGCTTTTTGTTGTTTTATATGGGGCAATGATTTTTTTTGTCTCCTCCCTTTCGGACCCTGTCCCGCTTTCACCTCCGGATATAATTTTTCTTGATAAAATTGCACATTTGTTCGAATATGCTATTTTCGGGATTTTAATTTTCAGGGCTGTTCATCTATATACCTCGATAAAAAAATCCTTTTTTATCACAATTTTTATCGCCTCCTTATTTGGCATGACTGACGAAGTTCATCAATATTTTGTAGAGATGAGAGATGCAGATATTCTGGATTGGTTTGCAGACACAATGGGAGGATTGATCGGTTCTTATATCGGTCTGACCATTTTTAAAGGAGACGCTTTTGAGTAAGGTAAGAATCCTTGCAATAGATGACGATCAGTTTTTCAGAAAACTCTATGAGGGCATCATGCTGTCCGAAGGTTTTTTTATTAAAACCGTCGATAATGGTAAAGAAGGAAAAGACCTCCTGAAAAAGGAAGCCTTTGATATTGTTATGGTTGATATGGTCATGCCTGACTGGGATGGCATAAGGACCATTGAGGAAATCAGAAAAATCTCGCCCAAACAGAATATTATCATGGTTACTAACTCCACTGATCTGGAGACGGCTGTTGAGGCGATGAAAAGTGGTGCCAGTGAATATATATTAAAGCCTATCAACAGTGATCAACTTCTGGATACGATTAGACGCTTAATCAACAGAGATCAAATCCTTCTGGAGCACTCCAAGTTAGTTGAGGAGAGCGTTGAGAACTTCGAAATACTGTCAACCTACAAGAAATGCCTCGATATCCTTTCCATCAATGATTATGACAAACTGATAGATGCTCTCGTTGAGGCCATGTCTGATGAGACAGGCGCACAAAAAGGCCTTTTCTGGTATATGGAAAATTCAGGTAAGGGGGAGTGGAAGGTGCTTGGCAAGGTTAGTGTGACAGATATGAAAAATGCCAGACTGCCCGTCAACTATGCCTTGTGGAAAAACAGTGTAAACGATGGCGCGCCTTTTCTGTGGCCAAGCGATGGAATGGGCAGCCTCTTTGTTCCTGTCCTTAATGGTGAAAACAATAGTGTCGTTATCCAGCTCTATTGCAAAAGAGGGAAACGACGCTTTAATGAAAGAGATATCAAAACGACAGCCATTCTTTCCCAATCATCGGAGACGGCGCTTAAAAATGCGGAAAAGATCAGGGCTCTGGAAGACTCTTCAATCATTGATGATAATTTAAGGATCTATACATTTGCTCTCTTTAGCCACTACATTAAAAAACAGTTTAATATCGCTGCCCGATATAGAAGACCTTTTTCCATTGTTTACCTCAATATCCATAATATTAAAGAGTTGACAAGCAGTTTTGGAACGGATGCCGTCAAGGAGGGTATCGGCCGCCTCGTTGGACGGATCATGAATGTGATCAGAGGGTCTGATATTATGTCAATGAAAGGAGAGGGTGAGTTTTTTATACTCCTGTCCGAGACAGATTACTTCGGTTCTATCATGGCGATCAAGAGGATTGAAGATGGTATAATAGGTTCCAAGTTTATCAGTGATGGCGAAACAAGTATGCTCATCAACCTGCTTATTACATCCGTTTCATATCTTAAAGATGGATCCAATATTGATAGCCTCCTTACTACAGCCGTTCAAAGAACAGAGGCGTTGAATGAGAGCCTTTTTCATCGTCTCGATCTGCCGGAAAAAGGGTTGTGGGAATCCATTGAGGCGATTATGAGCTTAGACAATGAATCATTGAGTAGGGAAAATGAACTAAGCAGGGCAAGAGGGATTGCTTCAGTTGGGGGATATCCTGATTTTTCAAACGATTTTTATGCCGACCTCTGCGAGCTTTTTGTTGATGATGTATTATCAAGACCTTATCTGAGGGGCGCTCTTTTTATCGGTGTGGACACCGTTTCTCCCGGGACAAAACTGTGTAAAAAGATAGCGGCAGTGAACAATCTGGCCACACGCGTATTTGTCATCGGGAAAAAGGGAAAGGGTGAGTGGAACATACCCAACATTACACCGGTTTACATGAAAGAAAAAGAGTCTCCTTTAAATATGATCTTTTTTCTCAATGAAGAAACGGGTTATGTCTTTTTGGGCAAAAAGGGAAAGGGGAAGAAAGTTCAGTCCTTTCATACTTCAGACCTCTATCTTGTCGAGAAATTGATTTCACGCTTAAGGGACCATTATTTGTTGCAGTGGATTTAGGCCAAAGTAAGGCTGGGATCTTTGAATGTAGATAGTTACGAAAATATGCCAGAATGCCCGTTTTGAGCACTGGGATGAATGGCACCTTGTCATCCCCTCTCCCCTGGCGGGAGAGGGTCAGGGTGAGGGGGGAGAACCGAACTTTTTGTTTTGCAGATTCGCCCCAGGATGAGTGCCTGCGAAGACTTGAATTCACCCCCACCTTAATCCTCTCACATCAAGGGGGAGGAGATGGTCTTGAATAACAGAACTTAATTAGCAGGACTATTTATACAGGTTGTTAAATGAAGTGGAAAAACAAAAAAATAATATTGGCTGATCCTGACGTTAACGTGGTCAAAAAGTTGAACTCATCCTTAAAAGAGTTAGGGTTAAAATTCTTCAATGCCAAGGATGGCCCAAGAGCGCTTGAATTAGCGGTGAGCGCCAAACCTGATCTCATCATTATGGAAATCTCATTGCCCTTTCTAAATGCCATCAGGATTGCCCAGATTCTAAAGAGCAATCCCAACACAAAAGATATTCCCATCATATTTATGACCTCAGGCGAAATTAATCTTGCCTATCTGCCCTTTCTTGAAAATGCCGTTATTAAAAAGCCTTTCAAGATTAATGACGTTGTCGCACGGATTGATGCCTCTCTTTTAACGGTTGAAAAGGCGATTGAAGTCAAGGGGGAATCAAAAGAGGTTCAGGGAAATCTTGCTCAGATGCCCATCGTTGATATTCTTCAGATATTTAACATGAATAAAAAAGAAGGTGTCCTCGTTCTGAAAAGAGAGAAAGAGGCACAGGAAGGGATGATCTTTTTAAATGACGGTGAGATCATTAACGCTGTAACAGGAGTTGTTAAAGGAGAGAAAGCGCTTTATCGTCTTTTAGGATGGCAGGATGGAACATTTGAATATATTCCTAAAAATTTTAATCCTGAAGTCAGCATAGAAAAACCAACCGATGCCCTGTTGATGGAAGGGATGAGGCAACTTGACGAATTAAGGCGCATTGAAGGAGAGTTCCCTCCAATGGATGCTCACCTTTACATGAAAATTGAACCCCGGAAATTTCCCAGTGAATTGAGGCCTGTCACTAAAGAGGTGCTGGCCCTTCTCGAATTTTACAAGAAGGTTTCAGATGTCGTCAACAACTGTGCCTATCCCGACTTTGAAGTGATGATTACCATTCACACACTGGTTTCCAAGGGGATATTGGAATGCAGACAGAAGGAGATTAAACAAGGAAAACAGGCATCACCCATTCTGACGTCTGAAGAGGCCTTTGCAATCAAAGAGGGGCTCAAAACACCCTATAGAGAGACTTACGAAATTGATACTGTTAAGGTTCCTCTCATGGCGGGCAGTTTTGAAGAGATTAAAGAGATTACGAATTTCTTGACGAAGATAGATGGTTTTGTCATGGAAAAGGGATTCTTTCTGGGCGCAGGGAAAAGTGTTCCCTTTGGGCCTGTAGGAAAGATTAAGGTGAGTGATAATATTACCATCCTCTTTCATGCTTTTCCATATGATGATGCCTATTTGCCGCTATGGAGGCCTTTCATGGGCGATTCCATCGGTACAATCCTTCTGCGTGGAAATGATAAAGGGAATAATGTCAAGACTGCCTTAAAAAGGCTTAGAGGCATAATGGATGTAAAACCTGTTATAATCAACCTCGACACTCATCATAAGGAAACAGGTGATGATGACATATTTCAAATTAATATGAAGGATGTTAAAAAGGAGGAGCCGGGAGAGGCTTTTCACAAAATTCTTGGATCCTTTTTAAAGCTGAAGGAGGCTCAATGATAGATTTTCATACGCATACGCTTTTCAGTGATGGTGTATTGGTTCCCTCGGAACTGATTCGACGGGCTGACGTTATCGGATATCAGGCTATTGCCTTTACAGACCACGGCGATTCTTCCAACCTGGACATTATCATTCCCCACCTGGTGAAGGTCTGCAAAGAGATTGCCGGCCAATGGAAGATAAAGGCCATTCCAGGTATTGAACTGACCCATGTTCCACCCAAACTCATACCGGCGCTTGAACGGGACGCCAGGAAGCTTGGAGCCAAGCTCGTTGTTGTCCATGGTGAAACGATTACAGAGCCTGTTTCGAAAGGGACAAACAGAGCGGCGCTGGAGTCTAATGTTGATATTCTGGCACATCCGGGACTCATTACTGAGGATGAGGTCAGGCTGGCCAAAGCCAATAATGTGTATCTGGAGATAACGGGCAGAAAAGGACACTGCCTGACCAATGGCCATGTGTCCCGCCTTGCAATGAAGGTAGGCGCAAAGCTGGTTATTAACAGTGATGCTCATGCACCCGGTGATCTGATGACTCTGGACTTTGCCAGAAGTGTAGCAATCGGCGCAGGGATGAGTGATGGTGATTTTAAAGCTGTGCGGCTCAACGCGAAGGAACTGCTCGAGCAGGTGGAGTGATTATTGCTCAGAATTCAGGCAGTCAAAGAGGGGAGCCTCGGTGAAGAGATGGGGTTCGCCCGGGGAGACAATATCCTCTCCATCAATTCCCATCAAATAAACGATTCCATAGATTATGCCTACCATATAACCCATGGCCTGGATGAATCAGATCTTCTTCAAATAGAAGTTGAAAAGTATGATGGTCAGTTAGTTGAGATCGAGGCAGAGCTTGAATATGGTGATGACCTGGGTCTTGATTTCCCGCCACTGAAGGCCAAAAGCTGTAAAAATAAGTGTATCTTCTGTTTTGTTCATCAACTGCCCAAGGGCTTGAGGCGAAGCCTCTATGTAACAGATGAGGACTTTCGTCTTTCCTTCCTGTTGGGTAATTATGTTACCCTTTCGCAGGTCGATAAAACTGACATCGAAAGGATTAAAGAACAGAAGCTTTCCCCACTCTATGTTTCCGTTCACAGCACCGATGAGAAAATAAGAGCAACTCTGCTTGGCATGAAGCCAAAGTGGCCTATCCTGGATCTCATGGCGGGTCTTGCCTCTGCCGGAATTGAGATGCATGCACAGATCGTTGTCTGTCCTGAAATCAATGATGGCGAATCGTTGACAAAGAGTATTAGCGATCTTTATTCTTTATCTCCGTCGGTCTCATCCCTTGCCGTTGTGCCACTGGGTCTAACGACACATCGTGAGAAACTCCCTCATATCAAAGCGGTGAGTCGGGAAGATGCCATAAAGACAGTAACCGAGGTAGAGCTGCTTCAGAAACAATTCAGAGAAAAAGGGGAGAGTTCATTTGTCTTTCTGGCAGATGAATATTATCTTAAGGCCGACCTCAATATCCCTGCTTATGATCATTATGAAGATTTCCCGCAGCTGGAAAACGGTGTCGGCCTGCTGGCCAGTTTTAAAAAAGATGCCCGAGAGGTTTTCAGTCAATTAACTCATCGGGAAAAGTTGTCCCCAATATCTGTGGTGACGGGCAATTCTCCTCTCAAATATATCAATGAGTTTACAGACAGCTTAAGACAGGAACTTGGAATGGATATCAGGCTCTTTTCAATTAACAATGAATTGCTGGGTGAGACAGTGACTGTGACGGGTCTTATCTCCGGTGGTGATATTGTGAGGCAATTGAAGGGCAAAGAACTGGGAGAAAAACTGTTCATTCCGAACATTGCAATGAGAGACGGCAATGGAATGTTTATTGATGATCTTACCCTTGATGATATTAAGCAATTGCTCGGTGTTGATGTGATTGCCTTTGACAGCAGTCCTTCCGGTTTCGTTGAGGCTATGCTGAAAATCTGAAACTTAATTTATAATCTTTATTCGGGTTTAGTCTCTTGCAGCTTGCCGCGTCTTGTTATTCCTGCCAGAACAAGTATTTGCAGAAAATATTCATTGGTCGATTTTGCGAAGACAAGGCATGCTAGGAGAAATGATCACCTATAAAATCAAAACGATTTATCCTTTTCCCATCCCTTTCAATCTCTTCGGCAAACATTTGTAGTGGTCTCACCCACAATCCTTTTTCTCCGTAGAGCGCCTTGTAGACTACGAACTCCTCCAAGGTCTCAGAATGTTTTGCCACATCGATGACTTCATACTCATTGCCTTTAAAATGCCTGTATTTCCCTTTTTTAATCATTGCTATCTCTATTTATTCCTCAATGTTGAGGATTAATCCCCTCTCCCCTGGCGGGAGAGGGTTAGGGTGAGGGGGCAAAAGTTGAAATCACCCCCACCTTAATCCTCTACCTCCTGGCATAAACCCCATCAAGGGGGAGGAGATGGTTTTGAATAACAGATGCATCGTCCCAATTCATCGGGATTGGCGGGATGCTTCAATAAAACTATTTTTCGAGAAGCCGCATTATCCGGTCTACACATTCATCAACAGTGAGCTTGTCCATCTCCAGTGTGAGGTCCGGCGAAGCGGGCACATCATAGGGGGCCGACACGCCGGGGAAGTCCTTTATTTCGCCACTGTCTGCTTTTTCGTAATGCCCTTTGGTATCTCTCTCCCGGCAAAAGTCAATCGGTGCAGAGAGGTAAACCTCTGT
>JADFVM010000204.1 GCA_015222555.1 Pseudomonadota bacterium | reverse complement strand
TAGCCAGGCAGGTCAGGCACAACCCAACAAACAAGACGGTGGCAGAGGGATCAGGTCTACGCATTTTATAAAAATGCAGTGCATGGGGGGTAGAACGAACTGCCACCCGTCCTATATTTGCTATGAACTATGGAATTTGACAAAGACAAGGTAGATGAAATGACACTTGCCCTTCTTTATCTGGTCATGTGGGATGAAAAGATCGGTTCCTCCGCGTGGAAAGGTTTTGATTGGGAAGCCATGAACCGTTTGCATGAAAAGGGGTACATCGGCAATCCGGGTGGAAAGGCAAAATCAGTCGGAGTCACCCCGGAAGGGAGAAAGAAGGCTGAAGAACTTTTCAAGAAGCACTTCTCAGTGAAAAAATAAGGATAATATATTCTGCGGTGATATTTGATTTGTTTTCAGGCCACTTTGCTTAGTCAGGAAATCCCGCCCCTCACCCCAACCCTCTCCCGCCGGGGGAGAGGGGGTAATAAAAAAGAGAACACAAATTCGGGGGACATGATACTTAATTGCTTCAAGTAAAACTTAACTACGCAGGCTGCCCCTTTATTAGTTTTAGTCGACTAAATCATCCACCCTCTTCAAGGTCCATATCCTGTCCGCAACAAACAAGGGTCCCACCCCCGACTTCTTCAACCTTTACTACATTACCACATAATGCACATCTGTAAACTTCACCAACTTTGACTACCCCCATTTGAGCACCTCCCTTTATCTTTAAATATTAATAGGTTTCAACAAATAGTTCAAAATGTTCTTGAGGATGGTTGCAGGCCGGGCACTTGTCAGGCGCTGTGTCTCCTTCATGAATATGACCACAGTTTCTGCACTTCCATTTAACCTTTGCATCCTTTTTAAAGACTTTGCCCTCTTCAATATTTTTGGCCAACTTGTTATATCTTGTTTCATGACATTTTTCTACATCGGCCACGGCCCTGAAAATTCTTGCAACCTCGGGGAACCCCTCCTCATCGGCGACGTCTGCAAAGCCACTGTAGAGAACTGTCCACTCTTCATTTTCGCCGGCAGCGGCTGCTTTCAGATTGTCCAGTGTTGTCCCCTGCGCTACGGGATAGCCTGCATTAATTTCTACAACCTGGGGGAGATCCCCCCTGAAACCGCCGAGAAGCTGCTTGTAGAAGAGTTTTGCATGCTCCCTTTCATTGTCTGCCGTCTCAATAAAAATAGCCTCAATCTGCCTGTAGCCTTCTTTCCTGGCAATTGACGCGTAATAGGTATATCGATTTCTCGCCTGAGATTCACCTGCAAAGGCCTTCATCAGATTTTCCGCTGTTTTTGTACCTTTAAGATCCTTCATTTTTTCTTTTCACCTCCTCGAGTAATTCTTTAAGTCTTTTTTGCCTTTTCCTTTTTTCCAGTTGCCTTTGCCAACTGAGCTTCCACTTTGTTGATTTTTCCTTCCAGGGCTTTAATGTCAGCCTTTGTCGCGATACCGACCTCTTTAATCGCTTTATGGATCTGCTCGTCTACCATTGATCTGATCTTCTTCTGGCTCTTATCAGCTGTAGAAACAAGCTCCTTAAAGATAGCGTTACCCTCTTTTTTGCTCAGATCACCCTTTACAACGAGTTCATCTGTAATCTCCTGGAGTTTTTCCTTCGTCACCACAACAGCGCCAAGACCGATCTCCAGACTTTTCTTGATTATATCAATCATATATAACCTCCTAACCCGGATGAACCGGATAAGTGCCTTTACGAAATAATATTCTGCCAGAAAGTCGTAGAATATTATTTCTAAGTTACTAAAAATTTACCCCTTTAATTTAACATACCAGAAAGATGTCTAATGTCAAATTAGATATTATTCCCCCATGATCTGGACAATGATCTGGCGCTCTCTTGGCCTGTTATCAAATTCCGCCAATACGACCTGCTGCCACGTTCCGAGAAAGAGTCTTCCCCCTTCAAAGGGAATGGTGAGAGAAGGGCCTTGCAGAGCCGCTCTGACATGACTGAAGCCGTTTGCGTCATTCCAGGTATCATCATGGTGGTAATGCTTGTCCCGGGGCGCTATTTTCTCATAGAGTTCCTGCATATCCTGAATCATGCCCGGTTCATATTCAAAGCTGGTAATTGCGGCTGTCGAGCCGACAACAAAGACGGTCAGGATGCCTCGGTTCAAAGCTGATGAGTTAAGTACTGCAGTAACTTCAGATGTAATGTCGAGCAGATCACCTGCGCCTTTTGTATCCCTTTCTATCTGTTCAGTGATGATGTTCATGTATACCTCTATTTTGTTCAGTGTTAATCAGTGGCTGACCCAGCCTCCCTACCCCACACCGGCCAATTCCAGCCGCCCCTTCCACCTGTCCTCTAAAACGGACTTTAAAAGTCTGTTTTCCGGCAGCGAAAGTTTAGGATCCTTTTCTATCACGGAAAAGGCATCATCTCTGGACGCCTTAAGGATTCTTTCATCTTTAAGGATATTACCGATTCTGAAATCGGGCATGCCCGACTGCCTGGTACCCAGAAAATCACCGGGCCCCCTGATCTTGAGGTCTGCTTCGGAGATATCAAAGCCGCTGGTAAAGTTTTCCATTACCCTTAATCTCTCTCTTGCTTCATCAGACTTCCTATATTGGGCCAGGAGGACACAAATTGAAGTATCATTGCCCCGTCCGACTCTTCCCCTCAGCTGATGAAGCTGGGAAAGGCCAAAGCGCTCCGCATGTTCAATAACCATAATGGTTGCATTGGGCACATCGATACCAACCTCAATGACCGTTGTGGAGACAAGAAGATTAATCAGTCCGTCCTTGAAGGCCGCCATAACAGACTCCTTCTCGTCAACTTTCATCCTGCCATGAATGAGCCCCACTTTATAGTTTTTAAAAACGGTCTGCAACTCCTCTGCCATTCCTGTGGCGTCCATGAGTTCCATCTTTTCCGACTCATCCACGAGAGGATAGACAATATAGGCCTGTCTCCCTTTTTTCAGTTCACTTTCTATGAGCTTGTAGACTTTAGCTCTATCCCTTTCATGAAATACCTTCGTTTTAATTTCCTGCCTTCCCGGTGGCAGTTCATCAATGACGGACAGTTCTAGATCACCATAGACAGTCATGGCAAGAGATCTCGGGATGGGTGTTGCCGTCATAACGAGGATGTTTGGCGCAATACCACCACAACCCATCTCTCCCAGTTTTGCTCTCTGCACCACACCAAAACGGTGTTGTTCATCGATAATACCAAGGCCCAGTCGCTTAAAGCTCACACCCTCCTGGATCAAGGCATGCGTTCCGACAATAAGCTCTATATCCCCTTTCGCGATTGTTTCAATCACCTCTTTTTTTTCTTTTCCTTTAAGGCTTCCCCTGATAAGTTCTGTTTTAATTCCAAGTTTTTCGGCAAAGCTGCGCATATTAATATAATGCTGCTCAGCCAGAATCTCCGTAGGCGCCATAATTGCCACCTGATATCCCTCTTCAACGGCATAAAGGGCAGACACCAGGGCCACAATTGTTTTCCCGCAGCCCACATCACCTTGAAGAAGTCGGTGCATGGGACTTGGCAAGGTGAGATCCGTTTCTATTTCACCAATGACCCTTTTTTGTGCGCCCGTCAGATTAAAGGGCAGGATTTCCAGCAGTTTTGATTTAAGCCTTCCTGTGCTTTTCATCTCCACGCCTTTTCTTGTCTCAATACCACGCCTGCGCATGGCAATGCCGAGTTCCAGAAAGAAAAACTCGTCATAAACCAGTCCTTTGTGACTGGCTGTTTTTTTTGCCATAAGAGCGTCCAGGTCCGCATCATTTGACGGAAAATGAACCTCTTTCATCGCCTCTTTTAAAGGCAGAAGCTGTCTTTGGTACCTAATAGACTCCGGGATGCCGTCTACAATGTCATCTATAAAGTCAGCCAGGACTCTAGCCATAATCTTTCTCATCACTTTCTGGCTGAGCCCTTCCGTAAGGGGATAGACAGGCAGGATTCTTTTAAAGCTTGCCAGTTCATCTTCGCCCGCTTCCAGGATTTCCGTGTCGGGATGGATGATCTCCTTTGAACCTGAATAGAGTTTCACTTCACCGGAAGCGAGAATTCGGCATCCCTCAGGGTAAAGGGATTGAATATATTTTTTATTGTAGTTAAACCACTTTAAGGTCAGTGTACCCGTGCCGTCGCCGATGATGACTTCAAATATTTTTCTTCGGGCTGACAGCATCACTTCTCCCGTGGCGAGAACATCTCCTGTAACCTGTTGAACCTCCCCTGCCCTTAACTGGGCCACTTTTCTTAAATTACGCCTGTCATCATAGCGGTGAGGAAAAAGATAAAGAGCCTCTTCAATTGTTTTAATCCCACGCCTGGCAAGAAGAGAGGCTATTTTGGGGCCCACACCTTTGATGTATTGAATGGGAGTATTTAAGGATTTCGAGCTTATTGAACAGGATCCGGCTGTGGGGACGGTTTCATTGCAGTCGACAGGAACGTCGATTATATCGCCTAATTTCTCGATGAGTCCCTCAAGAGATGAGAGCGCAGAGTCTATCCTTTTGTGTTTCTCATCGAGAGAAAGGGAGTCAAAGCTTATAAACTGCTCTTTTATCCCTTCTATTTCACTTATTGCGATGTTACCCGCTTTCAGTTTCGCTTCAAAGAGAAGCTCAGGAATGACAATGTGTAGATCTTTAATCTTGGGGAGATTTTTATAGGCGTTCCTTGATGCGTATTGGAGAGGTCTTTTTATGGCGAGAAGGCAGCTTATTACTTCTGAATTCACCGCTCAGTCCTCACCTATTTTGTAATTGCCTTATTCAGGTCTTTGAGGAGACTCGTTAATTCCACACCGTGTTGCCACGAGACATTGCGCAGGCTTTCCTGTTCTGCCCCCATGCAGCCGATGCAATCAAGGTGATAACTCCTGAGGACTTTCACCGTTTCCGGATGTTTTTTGAG
>JADFVM010000203.1 GCA_015222555.1 Pseudomonadota bacterium | reverse complement strand
GTCCTTAAGTTTCAGGTATTTCTTCATTTAAATCTATTTGATAGAAATCCTTGGCACAGCTTTCACAAATGCCGTGGCTGAACTTAGCCTCGGAATGTTCTGATACATAAACTTCCACCTGCTGCCAGGCGCCCTCCGTGTTACGAATTTTCTTGCAGTGAGCACAGATTGGAATCAATCCACGCAATGTGTTAATCTCTTTCAGGGCTTTTTCAAGTTCCTCATTTCTCGTGGAAAGCTCTTTTTCCCGTGTTTTTCTGATGTCCATTTCATGCTTCAGATTTAATGCCGACCGCACTCTGGCGAGAAGCTCAATCTTATTCGCGGGCTTTGTTATGTAATCAATTGCACCTGCTTCGAAGGCTGCATCCAGTGATTCCACCTCGCTTTTGGCGGTCACCATAATGACTGGAAGATCTTTATAGCCGTCAATTGACTTTATCCTTTTGCATGCACTAATTCCATCTTTGCCCTGCATCAGGATATCCATGAGGACAAGATCTACTTTTACAAGAGGCGTGCTTGCTGATTTTTCTGAATTTATTCCCAGTATTGTAAAAGCTTCCTTTGCCGATTCAGCCATGATCAGGTCATCGTGGCCTGACGACTTTAACATTGAGCTCAACAATAGCCTGATATCTTCTGCATCATCAACGATAAGTATAGTCATGGTATGATCCTTTTTCTAAGGTTCTTATTAATATTGATTCAAGATATCAAGATTCGTTTCATCATTTATAATATCACAAATGAAGAGTTGTTTGCTCCTATACTCAGATTTTGATAAATGGAGAGAAATTTTTGAGGGCCTTGACGTTTACATTTGAAAAGAGTGTTAATGAATTCAGTTTTTTTGGGTGTAAGAAGATTCTTTTTGCAGTAATTCTTTTCTGTAATTAAATATCTCATGGCGGGAAAAGTTTAATTCGGGATCGTAAAAAGGCATTCTTTCAGGAGAGTTTTTCAGTCGTAGCATTATCTTATTTGAAAAACCCCCGACATCTCCCTTCTTGCTGGCAAGGGTCCCCTCTTTTTTCATCCCATCTCCCGGCGCCGGCCCAATCCTGAAACCGGCCTCTATTAGGCCGCAACGAATGGGAGTGGAGGCGCTATAAGTTGCCAATATCGCCTCATCTGTCATCCTTTTTCCGATCTCCCTGAAGAAGTCAACACTCCACATTTCAGGGTTTTTTTTGACAGAAAAGGGATCGAAAAAAACGGCGTCATATCGGTTTGTTAATTCCCTTATCGTTTTTCTGGCATCGCCTTTTAGAATAGATATCTTTACGCCTTTCTCATTGCAAGAAAGAGCATTGGCAGCTTTTTTAATTATCTCGTAGTCTATGCTGTATTTTTGCGGGACAGTTATTGAGTTTAAAGTTTGGGGTGACAAGATTTCTTTTTCAAGAGAGGTGATCTCAATGGTACAGAAACTGTTGGCAGCTTTTACCATATGAAGGGCAGCAAGAAGATTGTACCCGAGGCCGAAACCGATATCGAGGATATTAATAGCACCCCTTTGGGCAAGTTCGCTTATTTTGCAGGGCTCGCAGAATTTTGAAAAAGCCTCCTTAAGTGCGCCACTGGATGAATGGTAGGTTTCGTTATGCTCCTGCGAGAAGAGAGTTTGTGAGCCGTCAGCTGTTTGTAAAATCTGCTGTTTTTGCATGATAAAAAACAATAAATGCCTCTTAGTAAAGGCAAATAAAAAGTTTATCTTTCGTGCAGTATACTACTTCTCATCCATTAATTCATATATTTTGCCTATCCCTTCTTCGCTTCCCAGGGGCGCCGATATGTGGCCTGAGGGAACAAAATAATCTCTGGGATTGATTCTGATAAGCAAGCCTTTATGCATTCGGGCCACCTGTTCAGACTGCATGCGGACCGTCGGTACGGCGTTACCTGCCCCCATTTCCACGATGGCCAGTTTCATCTTTTTTGCACTCACTTCGTTAAGCCAGCTGGAAAGCCTCGCTCCCTGACTGTCTGTTCGATGAGAAATCCAGTCCCAGTCTCCGAACATCAAAATATTTGGTCGAGCTAAGCTGGTGCAGTGGATACATCTTGGCAGGGGTGGTATTGCCCTGAATGCATTCTCATCCACTTCCACATCGACTTGACTTGCATCCCAAATAGCGCTCCCACAAGGATTTGCACATTGAAAATGGTGAATCGAGCCATGACACTCCATGATCTTTTCTGTGTCAAAACCGGCTTTCTGGAATTGACCATCAACATTGGATGTAAAAATAAAATAACTGCCCTGTTTTTTTTGTACTATTTCTAAAAGCTTGAAAAATCCATCATGTGGACTTGTATTCCTGTAGAGGCTCAACCTGTGACCGTAAAAGGCCCAAGCCAGTTCAGGATCTGTTTCAAACCACTGCGGGTTGGCCATCTGGCTGAATGAAATGCCCAGTTTGGCAATAGGGGGATAGGCTTTCCAGAAACCTTCATTGCCACGGAAATCAGGCAGGCCGGAATCAACACCAATGCCTGCACCTGCGGTAATCATAACCGCGTCAGCGTCTGACAAAGCCCGAGCTGCTTTATTCAGATTCTCTTCTATTGTTGCCATTATCTTTCACCTTTGCCTGAGTCACCTTTATCATAATGAAAATTAAGGAACAACATCAATACTTTTGTCTGATTCTGCTTCACCTTGTTTCTGGCGGGATCAAAATCGAGTGCCGCTTTAAAATAAAAAGTTGAATTGTAAAATTCCTCTCATTATATTATAAGGCCTCTGAAAGAGGTTTTGCCAAGACCGTGTTACGGAAACCTTTAAAGACGGAGGGCCGGAAAAGTGGAACGCTATTCTGTTTTGATTGTTGATGATTCTGAATTTTTCCTGCAAATCATTGTCTCTTTTTTTTTAAAGATCGGGATGTAAAACATTGACGGCCCCCGATGGAAAGTCTGCCTTTGAAAGCCTGAAAGAACATAAACCCGATCTGCCGAATTTAATCACAATCATAAAATGATTTCCCGCTAATAGATAGAAATTAAGGGTTGAATGAAACCCTTCTGCTTCGACGCCATCTAAAAAGCACATTTTAAAAGATCATCTAAAAGGAGTCGCTTGATATGTCTAAAGTAAAGATCTACCACAATCCCCGTTGCAGCAAAAGCCGTCAAACACTGAACCTTTTAGAGGTGCGGGGGCTGGAGGTCGAAGTTATTGAATACCTGAAAACCCCTCCCTTGGCAGATGAGCTGGACGTCCTCTATAGAAACCTTGGAAAGGAACCGCTTGAAGTAATGAGGACTAAAGAGGAGAAATTCAGGGAACTTGGACTTGACCGGTCGGATAAGCGGTCAAGGGGGGAATGGTTAAAGATAATGAGTGAAAATCCCGTACTCATTGAGCGGCCCATTGTTGTTAACGGCAGCAAGGTGGCCCTTGGCCGCCCGCCGGAGAGTGTGCTGGAGATAATCTAAGCCTGCAGTTTGAAGGGGTAGCCCTTTTTTTCCTCATTAGTAACCTCACAACCTCACCCTTTTTAATCTCAAGGCATTGGAAAGGACGGAAATGGATGAAAAGGCCATTGCCGCGGCAGCTATTGCCGGATTGAGGAGAAAGCCGAAGAAGGGGTAGAGTATTCCTGCCGCAATCGGTATACCGACTGTGTTATAACCAAAGGCCCAGAAGAGATTCTGCTTGATATTTCTAAGTGTTGCGGCACTCAACTTATAGGCCTTCACCACATCGAGGAGATCGCTCTTTATGAGGACGATCTTGGCCGATTCCATGGCCACATCGGTGCCGGCGCCGATGGCCACGCCTACATCGGATTGAGTCAGGGCAGGGGCGTCATTAATGCCATCGCCTACCATGGCGACTTTATACCCCTCTTGTTGAAGTTTTTTCACTTCGTTGGATTTATCTTCGGGCAGTACCTCGGCCAGGACACGGTCGATCCCCGCTATTTTTGCAATCGCCTCGGCCGTTCTTTTGTTGTCTCCTGTGAGCATGGCCACCTTGATTCCCAGTTCATGAAGCTCTTTGACGGCTTCAACACTGCTTTCCTTTAATACATCGGCAACGGCAATTATCCCCATAACGGTGCCTTCTCCAGCGATATACATAGGGGTTTTCCCTTCATCGGCCAGGCGGCTCGCTTCCTTGTCGGTGGTCGAAAGGTCAATCTGTTTATCCTCCATCAACTTCCTGTTCCCCATAAAAAGACTTGCGCCATGGACAGTGATTTCAATGCCATGGCCCGGAAGGGCATTGAAGTGAGTCACATCAGCAAGGTCGATCTTCCTGTCCATTGCTTCATTGACAATCGCCTCAGCCAGCGGATGTTCCGACTTCTTTTCACCGCTGGCGGCCATCCTCAAAATATCGGCCTCTGTGTGTCCTCCAAAGGTCAGGATATTAGTAACACGCGGTTTTCCCTCGGTGAGCGTCCCCGTTTTATCAAAGACAACAAAGTTAATTTTTCGGAAATTTTCCAGCGCTTCGGCGTCCTTGATCAGTATGCCAAGCTCGGCTCCCTTGCCTGTCCCCACCATGATCGATGTGGGTGTAGCAAGCCCCAAGGCACAGGGACAGGCAATAATGAGGACAGCAATGATTACGGTAAGAGTAAAAATAAAGGTCCCGCCCGGAAGAACAACACCGAAAGCGGTCCCGGCAAGGATCCAAATAAGGCCGGAAATAGAGGCAGCCCCTATAACTCCCCAAGTAAAATAGCCGGCCACCATATCAGCCAGACGGGCGATGGGCGCCTTGGATCCCTGGGCATCCTCGACGAGTTTGATAATCTGGGCCAAGGCCGTATCCTTGCCCACTTTTTCTGCCCGAAACTTGATAGAGCCAGTTTTGTTCAGCGTCGCCGCAGCCACTTTCCCCCCGGGACTCTTCTCAACGGGAATACTTTCACCTGTCAGCATCGATTCATCAACGGCGGTCAATCCGCTGATCACTTCACCATCAACGGGGATTTTTTCTCCTGGCTTGACGATAACAATATCGCCCACCTGTACATCCGAGACCGGTACTTCTTCCTCCGCACCGTCCACTTCAATGATTGCTGTCTTTGGGGCAAGCCCCATGAGCTTCTTTATCGCCTCCGAGGTCTTCCCCTTGCTGATGGCTTCCAGATATTTCCCGAAGAGAATGAGGGCGATGATGACCGCCGCTGTCTCAAAGTAGAGACTTCTTACATACCTCCCAGTGCTATCCATGCCGAGGATGACAAGGTCGGCGGCGTAAAAGCTGTAAAGGTAGGCAGCCGACGTTCCCAGTGCGATGAGCGAATCCATATTGGGTGAGCCGTGCAAGAGGTTGGGAAACCCCTTTATATAAAAGTTCCGCCCAATAAAAATGACGGGAAGGGACAAGAGAACCTGAAAAAGGGCAAAGCGAACAGGAAAGTGGGAGGGATTGATAAATCCGGGAATGAGGCTTTCACTGATCATCTCCACCATGGCGACGTAAAAGATAGGAAAAGCCAGGAGCGCGGCCCAGGTAAACTTCCTTTTTAATGTCCTGATCTCCTTTTCCCTTGCTTCTCTCTCTACATCGGCCGCTTCCTTGCCGCCCTCGATAAGTTCCAGCTCATAGCCCGCGTCAGAGATGGCCTTCATGATCTGTCGGGTGCTTAAGCTGCTTTCATCAAATGTCACGTGAGCGTAGGCATTGGGAAAGTTCGTTTCAACCGCTTTGATCCCCGCCAGTCGCTCTACCGCCTTTTTGACAACGCCGGCACAGTGATCCGAACCCATACCGATGACCTTGAACTCGACACTTTTTTCCCCTGAGGTTTTGATCACCTCATAGCCGGTTTCCACAATATTTTTTTCGATGCCTGCCGGTGTTAACTGTTGAGAATCATACTTAACCGTTGCCTTTTGGGTGGCAAAATTGACTGATGCGCTAAAGACCCCTTTGAGAGTGGTGAGATTTTTTTCTATCTTTGCCGCGCAGGACGCGCAAGTCATGCCGGCGATGGGAAGGGTTAAGGTCGTAAGTTTCTCGGGGCTTATTCTTTTTTCAGTGATTTCAGGTTCTGGCGCGGGTGATAGAATAGCTTCCGGGTCTTGATCAAAGCTCTTTTTGCAGTTGGGGTTACAGAAGTAGTAGGCTCTCCCCTCATATTCTGAAGACCCCCCTTTGGCGGAAGCGGGGTTAACGGTCATGCCGCAGACAGGGTCAATCGCATTGGTCGGCGCATTAGTTGGGATGCTCTCTTCCTCAGGAACGGTGTAACCCAACCCTTCGATGATAGAAACAAATCCTTCCCTGCCAGCCTTTCCGGGATAAAATTCAATCTCCGCCTTTTTTGTTACGTGATCAACGGTGCAGTTAATAACACCGTCAGCTTCAAGAAGAGCCTTCGTCACCTTGGAAGAACAGCCGCCGCAGCTCATCCCCTCGACGGGGATGGTCATCCTCTCGGGTGTGACGGTCTTCAGGTAGGCTTCGGGGTTTTCATCAAACTTCTTCTTGCAGCCCACGTTGCAGAAGTAGTAGTCACTACCTTTATATTCCGATTTTCCGGCGGCCTTTTCGGGCTCAACGGTCATGCCGCATACCGGGTCTCTGGCCATTTTCTCCCCCTATCGGTATTAACCTTTTTTACCAAGCAATTTCATGATTTCAGTAAATAGGATCTTTGGCCATGATTTTTCTCCTTCTCACCCTAGGTACTGTAAGAACCTATCTCCCTTCCGCGCAGTAATTCCGGGATAGTCCTCCAACTTAAATTCCTTAACCTTTAATGGTGTTCTTCATGTTCTTCTTTTTGCGTCTCTTTTGCTGTTTCTTCCAGTTCCATCCCCATCCCTTCCATACTCATATCCTCAGGCATCATGCCCTTGCCACCCATGGCCGCCATCTTCCCAATGTCGCCTTTCATCATCCGGGACTCTCATTTCTTATGATGCCTGAGACCTTTGGCCTTTTCCCTCTGTTCTTCAGTGAGCACTTTTTTAGCTTCCACTCTTGTCTTGACCTTGGCAAGCAGGAGCTTTTCCTTTAGCCCCGCAACCTCCTTAACCTTCTTTTCTACACTTTTCATGTTGATACGATCCGCATCCAGCAGTTCTTCCAGCTCAACCTTGGCCACCTCCAATCGTGCTTTATCCATAATGTAGCTCTTTTTAAAATCGAGCTTGATGTCATGGAACTTGTCAAGCTGGTCAGCGGTAAGCCCCAACGCTTCCTTATTTGAGAAGTAGAAGTGGAGTCCCTTTTTCATGAAGCGGCCATGCATCATGTCCTTATCAGCGGTCTTGCCCATTCCTTTTCCCACGCCATGCATCATTTTCATCATCCCGTGGCCCATCATCTCCGTCTTGTCGCACTTCATCCCTTTGCCCTGTCCCATCATTTCGGCATTTGCCGTTGAAAACAACAGACCTGTTGCCAGCAGCAAAAATAGCACTACCTTCATACTTTTCATCTTGACCTCCATTAAGTTATAAAGTTCGTCTCATTAACTGAAGTATAACACCGAGCCCGTGGTATGCAAATTCATGGGAATATTATTCAAAACTTTTTCCCCATGTCAATACGGACTTTATTTACTCCGCCAACTTCAGTTATGAATGATTCCCACTCTTTCACTCCATTGTCGATGGGGCCGTTTTTGATTTTTATGTGATGACGTTTTAATGGAGCCATGATTTTACCTCCTGTTTCTAGTTTGAGGACCCCACCCTGACCCTCCCCTTGCCAAAGGGAGGGATTTTCCACCCCCTCCTTACCAAGGAGGGGGCTAGGGGGAGGTGAATCACTCAATAATTACCCTCTACTTTTTCTCATACCAGTAACCACCTTTATGCTTCTGCCCTTCAATCTTGAATAGCGTCATCACCTGATATTTCCCCTGCTGTGCCATGTTAAAATGGCCCACATATTGATGCATCATATCGGGGTTATAAGAAAGCGTGACAATCTGCGGCTTTCCTCCAGGCGAAATGATCTTCATTTTAACCGCTGCATTTTCAATTTTCCTATTGTCCTTGCGAATCGATACAGCAATGTGATGGGCTGCACCGGGAGCGGGTTGCATCGGTTTCATTTTCATGTCTTTCATCATTTTCTCGTATGCAGGGACATCCCATATCTCAACGGTTACCTTATAATCATCGATGATCATTGTTTTCATGGACATCCCTTCGGGCATTTTCATTGTTTGCCCCCCATGCATCTCGTGACCTTCATGACTGTGATTGTGCATGGAGTGATCCGTTTCGGCGTAGGCTGTTGTTACCGTCATTGTTAACGTAACTCCCGCAATGATTGCTACAGTTGTTCTTTTCATCTTTATCTCCTTTAAGAATTTTGCCTTGATAAAATACCGATCAAACATTTTTTCAGTGAACAGAAATCAGCATTTATCCGATTAGTGTGCGGCATTTGCGTTTCATTTTTTTAATCACTTATCCACTAATGTTCATGTGTTCCATGGTCGTGGTTGTCATGGTGATTTTCCATCATTTCCCCGGGGCCATCCCCCTCCAGCTCAATTCCGGAAAACTCATCATCTTCGTCAGGCATTATCATTTTCTGGCTGTCATGCCCGTGGGCGCCATGATCATGACCCTTCGGTTGAGGCACGGCCTTCACGGCAACGCCGTATTTGTAAACCATCAACCCGCCCAGGTCTGCACCAAAAGTCAGTATAATGATCATTATTAAAGCCACGCAAAGTGACCCTATTTGTCCCTTTTTTGAGTACACTCCTTTGTTGGTAAACCTCCAAACGGAAAGAACAATACTCAGTGCCAGGACGCTGATACCGTAATACGTGTGGCTGGACATGATCTGATGTATCTCGTGGGAGTGAGGCGCGCCTGACGCCGCCCTAAATCCTGCTACAACCGTTGCCAGTGCTCCCAGGGTCCCAAGATAAAGCATCCATGTCGCAGCGATTCTTAATTCACTCTTTTTGAGAAGATAGCCCAGTAGTTCCATAAGGAAAAAGGCGTTCAAAAGGGCGATAGGAAAATGCACGAGCATGGGATGAATGTTCATCATTTCACCGATTCCGGGTAATATTCCTGATATCAATTCTGTCATAGTTTTCTCCTCTTATGTCTTGTTATCACGCCACCCTGACCCTCAATATTTCCCCCTCCTTGGTAAGGAGGGGGCTAGGGGGAGGTCATGCCAGATTCCTATAAATTACATCCAACACGCCGTCCATATTTTCTTGAACATCCAGATTAGTAAATCTCAAAAAGCGGATCCCACAGGATTCTATGTAACGTTGTCTCTCTTTATCATAATCTTCAGCCCCTTCCTGAAAATGAGAATCCCCATCAACTTCAATGGCAAGTTTCGTCTTTGGACAGTAAAAATCAACGACATATCGCCCCACACTATATTGCCGGCGGAATTTGAAGCCTTTAATCTGCCTTCCCCTGATCTTGTCCCACAGCAAAATTTCTGATTTTGGCATGCCAAATCGTAGAGATCTTCTTTTCTTTTTCTCGGATGACCTGTTGAATATTTTTGTCATTTTATAGATTTTCCATCATTAACCCCACCCTAGCCCTCCCCTTGGTAAGGGGAGGGAACTCTCTTCCCCTCCTTACCTTTTCCCATCAAGGGCAGCCACAGAGGGCTGCCCCTACTCTTTATCCCTCACTCCTCGCTTTCCTCATCCCCCAGCCCTTCCAGATGATGTAAATCACCGGGATCACCAGAAGTGTCAATATTGTGGAAGAGATCATCCCTCCCACCATGGGCGCGGCGATCCTCTTCATCACCTGCGAGCCCGTTCCGTGCCCCCAGAGGATCGGGATAAGGCCCGCCATGATCGCCACAACGGTCATCATCTTCGGCCTTACCCTCTCAACGGCGCCTTCCATGACCGCCTCACGCAGATCAGAGAGGCTGTTCATTCTCCCTTTATCAGTCCTCTCCTTGTAGGCTTCGTCGAGAAAGAGTAGCATGATTACCCCTGTTTCCGCTGCTACACCGGTAAGGGCGATAAAACCGACGGCTACTGCTATGCTCATGTTGTAGCCAAGGAGATAGATAAACCAGATCCCCCCAACCAGCGCAAAGGGGATGGAGGACATAACGATGAGACTCTCCGTAAAATTGCTGAAGTTAAAATAAAGGAGCAGGAAAATGATGATGAGGGTGACGGGTACAACAACTTGAAGACGTTTCTGCGCCCGCTCCATATATTCGTACTGGCCGCTCCAGGCAAGGGAGTAGCCTGCAGGGATATTGATCTTTTCATCGATTATTTTCCGGGCATTTTTGACATAAGTCCCCACATCAATCCCCTTGATATCCACATAGATCCAGGCGTTCAGTCTGGCATTCTCGCTTTTTATGCCGGGAGGCCCCTTCCTTATCCTGATCTTTGCCACCTGACCGATTGGGATATGTTCTCCCCGCGGTGTCGGTATGAGGATGCGCTCCAGATCGCTAATGTCATCTCTCAACTCCCTCTGGTAGCGGAGGTTGACGGGGTAACGCGCCAGTCCTTCCACCGTGTAGGTGATATTCATCCCCCCAATGGCCGTCATAATAACGTCCTGTACGTCGCCGATGGTGAGACCGTACCTGGCAGCTGCCTCCCTGTCTATATCGTAGTCGAGGTAGTTTCCGCCCACCACTCTTTCAGCATAGGCGCTCAAGGTACCGGGAACCTCCCGCATGACCGCTTCGATCTGTTCCCCCAGCTTTTCAAGGACATTCAGATCCTCACCGGCGATTTTTATCCCCACGGGCGTTTTAATGCCTGTAGAGAGCATGTCGATACGCGTTTTTATTGGCATGGTCCAGGCATTGGTCACGCCCGGAAACTGTATCGCCTTGTCCATTTCCTCGGTGAGCTTCTCTAGGGTCATGCCTTCTCGCCACTCGCTCTCAGGCTTCAGCGTTATGGTTGTCTCTATCATGGAAAGAGGCGCCGGGTCTGTGGCGGTATCAGCCCTGCCCACTTTGCCGAAGACATGGTGCACCTCGGGGAATGACATTATGATCTTGTCCGTCTGCTGGAGGAGCTCCTTTGCCTTGGTAATGGAGATACCCGGCAGGGTTGTAGGCATGTATAACAGGTCGCCTTCGTTGAGGGGTGGCATAAACTCAGAGCCTATATGCTTCAGAGGATAAAGGGCAAGGATCATAATAATTATGGCAACAATGATTGTGCTCTTCCTGAACCTGAGCACAAACTGTATGAAGGGCCGGTAGGCCCATATGAGAAAGCGGTTTACCGGGTTTTTCTTCTCCGGCATGATATATCCTCTCACGAAGTACCCCATCAGTACGGGAACGGTGGTTATTGCAAGAAGGGCTGCGGCCGCCATCGCGTAGGTCTTGGTAAAGGCGAGCGGCGCAAAGAGCCGCCCCTCCTGAGCCTGAAGGGTAAAGACAGGCAGGAAGGAGAAGGTTATGATCAAAAGTGAGAAGAAAAGCGCCGGGCCAACCTCTTTTGATGAGTCCATGGCGATCTGCCATCGTTCGCTTGAAGTCAGTTTCACCTTCTTGTAAAGCCGGTGGAGTTGTTTCTCATGCTCTTTATCGTCTAAAATCCCCCCTTCGCCCCCCTTTGTTAAAGGGGGGAGTGTGGCTCCCCCTTTAGTAAAGGGGGATTGAGGGGGATTTTCATCAAGCATCTCATTCGCCTTCTTTCCCACCGTCCTTTCATAATGCTTGTGGGCATTTTCTATCATTACTATGGCACCGTCTATCATGGCGCCTATGGCGATGGCTATTCCGCCGAGAGACATGATATTTGCATTGATGCCCTGCTGGTTCATAACAATAAAGGCGATAAGTATCCCCACAGGGATAGTGACGATGGCCACCAGGGCGCTTCTGAAATGAAGGAGAAAGAGGATACACACAAGGGCCACGACGATGCTCTCCTCAACAAGCTTTTCTTTCAGAAAATCTATGGCCTTGTGAATAAGACCGGAGCGGTCGTAAACGGGAATGACCTCCACTCCCTCCGGAAGCCCCTTTTTCAGCGCTTCCATCTTTTTCTTCACATTCTCGATAACCTCAAGGGCGTTTTCGCCATAACGCATGACGACGATACCGCCGGCGACCTCGCCCTCGCCGTTCAGTTCGGCAACCCCCCTCCGAAGTTCAGGGCCAAGGTGAACATGGGCCACATCCTTAACCAGTATGGGCGTTCCCTTGCTGTTCACACTGACGGGAATGGTCTTGACATCCTCAATGTTTTTGATATAACCGCGGCCTCTCACCATAAACTCCGTCTCTGCCATCTCCACCAGTTTGCCGCCCACATCCCGGTTGCTCCGCATGATGGCCTGTTTCACTTTTTTAAGAGGAATGTTGTAGGCGATCAGTTTGTTGGGGTCGACTTCCACCTGATACTGCTTGACGAAACCGCCCACACTGGCCACTTCAGATACACCCGGGACGGTCTGCAGCTCGTAACGAAGGTACCAGTCCTGAATGGATCTGAGCTGTGCCAGATCATGTTTGCCGGAACGGTCCACCAGCGCATATTCATAGACCCAACCCACACCGGTAGCATCAGGCCCGAGACTGGGCGTGACCCCCTGCGGCAGCCTGCCCGAAACAAAATTTAGATATTCCAGCACCCGGCTTCTGGCCCAGTACATGTCGGTGCCGTCCTCGAAGATGATGTAGACAAAAGAAAAACCGAAGAAGGAGTAGCCCCTCACCACCTTGGCGAAGGGAACGGAGAGCATGGCCGTGGTGAGCGGGTAGGTGACCTGATCCTCCACCACCTGCGGAGCCTGTCCCGGATACTCGGTGAATACGATCACCTGTACGTCGGAAAGATCGGGAATGGCATCCAGCGGCGTTGCCTTCATTGCATATATTCCCCAACCGATGGCCATAATGGTGAAAAGGATCACCAGGAAGCGGTTGTTAATTGATAGTTCGATTATTTTTTTAATCATCTATTAACCTCATTCATGATAGAACGCGGATGACGCAGATTTGGCGGATCCTCGCTGATTTTTATTAGTAAAAACTCTTCTTTTAAATTCGGCCTTTTTCCCAAAATTAAGTAGAAGACCCACCTCATATTCTGTCGCTTTTAAATAGTTAATTAACTGGCATTCGTGTTCCTTACACAAATTTTCAGTGGCCTTTAGCTCTACAATTACCGAATTATCAACAAATAGATCTGCATAATAATCCCCGATTTCTTTTCCTTCGTAATACACCTTAATATTCTTCTGTGCTTCCACTTGGCATCCCATCTTTCTCATTTCTATAATCATGGCATTTTCATAAACTTTCTCTAAGAAACCATACCCAAGAGAGTTATAAACATTAAAAAAAGCTTTAATAACCCTATCTGTAATATCTGAGTTGATCATTCACCTTCCCCCCACAATTTTTTCTTTACCCGTGAAAATCCGTCAAATCCGCGTCATCCGCGTTCTATTCCAGCTTCATATCATCCCTGCCCATATTTGGCATATCAGCGCTGTCCTCATTTCCGGGCTCCAGCATCTTGGCAATGGCCTCTTTAAGGCGGCTTTCCGAGTCGATGAGGAAGTGGGCAGAGGTAACTACTTTCTCTCCCCTTTTCAATCCTTCCTTAACCTGATAGTAACCATCACCTGATTCGATGCCGAGAGTGACATTCCTGGGGAGGAACTTTCCGCCATCGAGAGCGACAATAACTAAATTCCGTTCACCGCTTCGGATTACCGCTTCCGTCGGGACGGCCACATCCTCTTCCGACACGGCGGAGTCGATGATCACATTGGCATACATGTCCGGTTTGAGTTCCCAGTCGGCATTGTTAAATTCCAGCCTCACCTTGACAGTCCTCGTCTTCGCTTCCAGATAGGGATAGATGTAGGCCACTTTCCCCTTAAAAACCTTGCCCGGATAGTAGGAGAGGGTCATGTTAACTTTCTGTCCCTCTCTGACCCAGGGAAGTTCATATTCGTAGATGTCGGCGTAGACCCATACCTTTGATATGTCGGCAATAGTGTAGAGGGGCATTCCGGGTTTGATGTACGATCCTTCCTGAATATGTTTTTGCACCACGATCCCTTTGTTGGGGGAATGAATATGAAGGGTTTTCATAATCTTCCTGTTTTGTTCCAGTTCATGGATCTGGTGATGAGGAACATCAAGATAGTCGAGCCTTTTTCTGGCTGAGCTGAGCAACGAATCTGCGCCCCTGGTCATTTCTGTATAGGGACTTTTGCCCATCTTTTCGCTAAATTCCAGCGCGACAAGGTACTCTTCCTGTGTTGAGACAAGTTGCGGAGAATAGATCTCCAGAAGAATATCGTCCTTTTTGACAGACTGCCCGGTAAAGTCGATGTACAGCTT
>JADFVM010000202.1 GCA_015222555.1 Pseudomonadota bacterium | reverse complement strand
GTCTTGAAATTGTAAAGATGGTGGGTGGTGGTTAATGGCCACATATTATTCAATAAATCAATGCATGAAGGAGTAACAAATGGCAGAAGATAAACTGGTATTAGCCGGCAAGGAGTTTAACTCTCGTCTCCTGGTCGGTACAGGTAAATACAAGGATTTTGAAGAGACAAAAAAAGCAATTGAAGCGTCAGGCGCCGAGATCGTTACCGTTGCAATAAGGCGGGTGAATATCACTAGTGACAAGGAGGAGAACCTCCTCGACTATGTGGACCCTAATAAGTATACCATCCTGCCAAATACGGCGGGCTGTTTCAATGCGGAAGACGCCATCCGAACCTGCCGTCTGGCAAGAGAGGCCGGTGGTTGGGATCTGGTTAAACTGGAAGTGCTGGGTGACACCAAAACGCTTTTTCCCGACATCCCGGCAACGCTGGAGGCCGCCAAGGTGCTTGTCGATGAAGGTTTTGTTGTCATGGCATACACAAACGATGATCCTATCACGGCAAAAAAACTGGAAGATATGGGTTGTGCGGCAGTCATGCCCTTAGGAGCGCCCATTGGCAGTGGCCTCGGTATCAGGAATCCCTATAATATAAAAATTATCCTGGAGGATGCCAAGGTACCCATCCTGGTTGATGCAGGTGTCGGGACGGCCAGTGATGCGGCCATCGCCATGGAACTGGGCTGTGACGGTGTATTGATGAATACCGGTATTGCTGGAGCCAAAGATCCCATCCTGATGGCAAGCGCCATGAAAAAAGCGGTAGAAGCAGGCCGTGAAGCCTATCTGGCAGGGCGCATGCCCAGGAAGCTTTACGCCACGGCGAGCAGTCCTATTGAAGGAGTTATCGGAATGTAAGTTAATTTCGGAATGGGGATTGCGGAGTGCGGAACGAAAAATCCAAATTCATGGTTGAGTGTATAAGAGATAAGTTGTCCAGAAATCCAAAATCCGAAATACGAAATGACTTGTCTTTACTGTATCTCATCACCGACCGTCATCAAACAGGGGGTAGAGAGCTTCTTCAGGTTATTGGCGAAGCCTTGGAAGGGGGAGTAAGGTTGATCCAACTGAGAGAAAAGGATCTCTCCGTCAGGGCGCTTTACAATCTGGCCTTACAAGTTCGGGAACTAACCTCTTCCTATGATGCGAAACTGCTTATTAATGACAGGCTCGATGTTGCTATGGCAGTCAAAGCAGATGGTGTCCATCTTCCCTCTCACTCCTTTACTCCGGGAGAAGCCAGAAATCTACTGGGTACAGGAAAGCTGATCGGTGTATCAGCACATTCTGCAGAAGACGCGGCGAGGGCAGAAGAAGAGGGCGCCGATTTTATAACCTTCAGTCCCATTTATGACACCCCCTCAAAGGCCGCATATGGAAAACCGCAGGGGATAGAAAGACTAAAGACGGTGTGTAATAGAGTTGACTTGCCAATATTCGCCCTGGGGGGGATTAAGGTAGGAAATATATCAGATGTCATGAGCGCAGGCGCTAATGGCGCTGCAATAATTTCAGCACTTATGGCAGCAGATGATGTGAAGAAATCTGCAAAGAAATTAATGACCTGTGTAAAGGGATTTAAAAATAAAAAGTATTAGAGACATAGTTGAAACATTTGCAATCATTAATAAATCAATTACCTCTATGGAGATAGGAAAAGGAGAAAGTCATGACCCAGCTAATTGAAGCTCGCAAAGGAAATATTACTGCTGAAATGAAAGAGGTTGCCCTTCAGGAAGGTTTGGAGCCTGAATTTATACGAAAAGGGGTGGCTGATGGAAATATCGCCATCTGTCGAAATAATAAACACAAAAAAATACCGCCCCTCGGTATTGGAAAAGGCCTTAAGACCAAGGTCAATGCCAACATAGGAACGTCAAGAGACATTAAAGAGCTGGACTGTGAGCTGGAAAAGTTAGACGTTGCCATAAAAGCCGGTGCCGATGCGATCATGGACCTTTCTACCGGCGGAGACGTTGATCTTGTTAGATCGCGCATAATGGAGAAATCAACAGTCATTGTCGGGACGGTTCCAATCTATCAGGCAGCCCTTGAAACCTTTAACTCGGGCCGGCCTATATTCAAGATGACAGAAGATGAAATCTTTGACGGCATTGAAAAACACCTTGCCGACGGTGTCGATTTTATTACCGTCCATTGCGGCGTCACAAAAGAGTCTGTTCACCGTCTTAGGACGGAGGGAAGAATAATGGATGTCGTCAGCCGGGGCGGCTCCTTTTTAACTGAGTGGATACTGAAAAATAAAAAAGAAAATCCCCTTTTTGAAGATTTTGACCGTCTTTTGGAGATGACAAAAAAGTACGATGCTGTTTTGAGCCTGGGTGACGGCTTCAGGCCGGGCTGCATTGCCGATGCCACAGACAGGGGACAGATTCAGGAGCTCCTTATCCTGGGTGAATTAACGGAAAGGGCCTGGGACGCCGGTGTTCAGGTTATGATTGAAGGGCCTGGCCATGTGCCGATCAACCAGGTAGAGGCAAACATCCTGCTGCAAAAAAGGATCTGCCACGGCGCGCCCTTTTATGTGCTCGGGCCATTGGTCACCGACATCGCTCCAGGTTATGACCACATTACTGCAGCTATCGGCGGTACTGTTGCGGCAGCGGCCGGCGCTGATTTCCTCTGTTATGTTACCCCGGCGGAGCATCTGCGCTTGCCGGCCGTGGAAGATGTTCATGAAGGGATCATGGCGACAAGAATTGCTGCCCATGCAGGCGATATTGCAAAGGGCGTCAAAGGGGCGTGGGAAATGGACCTTGAAATGTCCAGGAAGCGAAAGGCGCTGGACTGGGAAGGTCAGATTGCTGCCTGTATCGATCCCGATAAAGCGAGACGTCTGAGAGATTCAGCTGTCCCAATGGATGCCGAGGATGCCTGCACTATGTGTGCGGCCCTTTGTTCAATGAAGTTAATGAATGAAGGAGAAGATCAGAAGCTGGTAAAAAAATAAAACTTTGCCCCGCCAATTGTTGTATGGCGGGGCATCCTGCCCACCTTTCCGTTTAAATTCTTCCTCACAGAAAGATTCGCTGTCTTGTGACCATCTATGGCGTCCCCTTACGTGTTTCACCTCCCGAAGGCTGGCTGCCGAAAGAAGGCGAGAAGGAGAGCGATGATATAAGGCTGGATTTTCGTTCTTCCCTGGACAATGAGCTGGCCCTCGTTCTTGCCGATGAATATCCCCTGGGTGGATGGATAGATAATTCTTATTTTATTGGTAACGGTCAGATGAAACTCCCTATTGCAAGGGGTGATGTTTTAATGGTGAGCAGGCTGGATGGCCCCGATGAAAGGGTAGTGAAAGAATCATAGATGATACAATAGAGACTGAGGCCGAAGGATTAAAGAGTAAGGCCTATTTTGATGCACGATGGCCCGATAAGGAGAGAGAAAAAGGAACCAGTTATTCGCTGGCCGAAAGCTATTTCTTCAGTCTCCCCCACCTCTCCTGGAAGATGGTTTTGATAGGAGATCCTCTTTACAGACCATTTGGAGTAGATTCCGGGAAAGAATGATTTCTCCGTGGATTTTTTTCTTCATTAAGAGATGGCTTCTTTTTTTCTTTCAATCTATTCAGTAGCTTTTCATCCCGCCTTAGGTAAGGCAGCAAAGAAAGCACCTGCTCTTTGCTAAGCGGCCCACCGTGACTATCTAAAAAAGCAGGCATTCCACTTTCTTCTCTACCATTGGCGATAATATCATACAAATCATTGTCATCAACGGACTTTAGGAAGGATAGTCTGTTAAGCGCCGGCGCGGTTCCACCACTGCCATGAGGACCATGGCAAAAGCTACAGACGGCGGCAAAAAGCGTCTTCGACATTTTCCCTTCATCATTGGAATGGCAGGAAGCACAGGGTTCGTTAAATATTTTTTTCTGTAAAAACCCCGTTGAATGGCCCCCCACCTCTTTGCGAACAAAGCCTCTCACTTTAATTAGGTAGTCTTGCTCTTGTGTTTTCAAAGTTATTTTCTTTTCCATTCCCCCCCTTTTCCCGACGGTGTCAATAGTCACGTTAAGCATTACCTCCTCACCGGGAGCAAGCTCCTTCTTCTCCATTTCTGCAATGGTGCAACCACAGGTCGTCTCTACAGACAAGATTTCAATAACGTCCCTGCCATTATTGCTAATCTTAATTTCATGTTGAAAGGGACGCTCATTCTCATAGATTTCTCCAACATCAACGATGGCGGGATAGGTGAGAGATGATGATAGGGATAAGACGAAATTAAACAAGACAGTGATAGGGGCAAGAAACACTTTTTATTCCTTCAGTAAATCACTCCCCCGGGGAGGGGGAGTGTGAGTAAATATTATTCTACGGGATAGCCTTTTTCATTCCAGACTTTCATCCCTTCGCGGAACCAGTAAACATTGGTATAACCCATTTTAACCAGGGCTGTAACGGCCTTTGGAGACATCCAGCAGGTTGTTCCGTTGCAATAGGCGACGATCTTGTCTCCCTTCCCTACACCTTTCAGCTCATCACAATTGGCCAGATCTTTTGCCGCTTTACTGATCACCTTGTCTGATAGTTCGGCATCCGTATCGAGGGGGCAGCTGATTGCCGTCGGCAAGTGACCTTTTTGGTTGTAGTCGCCGCTCTTTCTGGGATCAAGAACCACCATCTCTTCTCCGTTGTCAAGCCATCCTTTTACTGTATCCGCATCTACCGTCGTCACGCCTTTAATCGATGCAGGCGTCTCTTTTTTCCCGGCATAGGCCTGCGACACAAGCAGTGCAAAAACAGTCATGCTCATTAATAGGGTTTTTAGCGATTTTTTCATTTCTTTTTCCTCCTCATTCTCTTTTTTTGTTTTTTAGCACAATTTATACCCATTATGGTCTTTCTTCAACTCTTTTTTTCACCTCTCCAAAATTTGCCTTAAAAGAGGCCCCTACACTAATTTAAATTGCCCCACAACGTTTTTTAAATCCATCGACAGACGATTTAATTCTTCCGTTGCACGATAGGATTCTTTTGCACTTTCTGAAAGATCCATGGCCACAGATGATGCAGACGTCGTATTGCTCGAGATTTCAGATGCCGTTGCCGAGTGTTCTTCCGTTGCTACTGCAATTTGCTCAACTTTGGCCGTCACCGTAATGACCATCCCAACGATATCTTTCAACGCAGCTCCTGCTTCATCAACCAGTTTTACACCGCAGGCGACTTCCTTGGTCCCCTTCTCCATAGATGAGACTGCACCTTGAGTCCCCTTTTGTAGATTATCGGTCATGGCGGCAATCTCTTTCGTTGCCTTGGTGGTGCGATCCGCCAGTTTTCTGACCTCATCGGCAACAACAGCAAAGCCTCTCCCCTGTTCACCGGCCCTGGCCGCTTCAATGGCGGCATTTAGAGCTAACAGGTTCGTCTGATCGGCGATGTCATTAATGACATTGACAATCTCAACGATCTGCTCCGTCCCCTGGCCAAGATGGGTGATCGTCCCGGCCGATGCTTTAATTGTGGACTGAAGCTCCACCATACCCTTTACAACCTCGGAAACGATATCTCCCCCTTTAACAGCGATTTCTTTTGCTTCTTTTGCCAAAGAGGACGTATCACTCGTATTCCTCGCCACTTCAGTGACGGACACATTCATCTCCTCAATAGCCGTAGCAACCTGTGCCGACTGATCTGTCTGGCTGTCGGAGCCTTCGGTGAATTTGGCAGACGTCCTTGCCAGCTGATCCGTTGAACCAGCCAGCTTGTCCGTCACCTCTGCGATACGCACGATAAGACGGTGTAATTTATCGACAAAGGAATTAAAACCTTGAGCGACATCACCGATTTCATCTTTGGATTTCACTTCCAGCCTACTCGTCAGATCCCCTTCACCCTTCGCGATATCATGTATCATGGCTCCCATCTCCTTTAAGGGCTTGTTAACCAGGGTTGTAAAGAGCATGATAATTATTGCAACTAGAATGAGTGTCGTTATGACAAGAACCAAAGCGAGTTGAATTAGGGCTGCGGACTCTTCGCTCAGCATGGTATCAATATTTTTTACAAGCGCAACTTTCCCGGCCACTTTGCCTGCAAAATCCATAACAGGAACATAAAAAACCCCCTGGTCACTCTTTTCAAAGAAAGACTCGAAACGATTTACATCCAGGACGGACGGATCGAACGCATCGACACCTTTGCGCGTCATCGCGGAATAGACCTTCCGGTCTTTATTGATAAAGGCGATATGATCGACTCCGGTGACTTCCTGAATATCCCTTAAAACGGCAGATAAGGGGGTGCCATAGGTGAAAATGATGTAGTTTTTCGGGAAGAACACAGGTATTGTCTGAAAATAACCGGGCTCACCTTCATTCATCTCTACACCGGATACACCTTTTTTCTCCCTGGCGGAATACTCGACCATGGGACTGTCGACTGAATCTCCGTAGGCGGGGCTGAAGGAACGGAAGATGGCAAGATTTTTAAAAGAGAAAAAGAGCTTGTTTATGTCGGGGTTTGAATTCTTTAGCTGGTTAAGGGGGGAAATACTGTTTTCCTCTATCTTTTTCCGGAGAAGCGTCTTGAGTTCTTCTTTAAGGCCGGGCCTGTTTGAAATAATATAGTCAACAGGCTTATCCTGATATTCACTGAGAATGGAGTCGGGAATAATCTTTCCGGCGCATTTGAATCTTCCTGCTTCCACATTTGCAAAGCACCTCACAAACGTAATAAGCTGCCTGTCTCTTGAAACAATATTGCTTTGCTGAGCCAGGATTTTTGAATGAGATTGCAATAACGCCAGGGTGATATTTTCATACCCCTTTAGGATTTCTGAAAGGCGTTTGTTTGTCGTCTCTTTGTTTGACTGTACCTGAATAAAGGCAAGGAAGAGATAGGAAAGAATAATTATTCCCGTCAATGTAACAAGAAACTTGAACCTGATAGACATTATTAAGCAACCCTTCGACAATTAAAATAAAGGCGAAACTTCTTACGCATTAACTAAAAGACAGCTTGATGTATCTACAGATGGGGCCCTATCGGCTTAGCCGATGAGACACCGTGCAACTAAGGGATAACAACTTTTATGTCATCCATGGTTGGCTTCTGCAGATTTCTTGACTTTACATTATATAATATTTTACAGGTCCCTTTGGAGAGATTGTGTATTTCTTGAAATGAGGCAATATACCCTTTATATCTTAAACTTTATTAATTCTTTATTTAATGCTTCAGCCTCGGCTTCAAGTTCGTTTGCTATGTTATCTATTTCCTTAATTTTCGAAACATTCTTTTCAGTAACGTCCTTAATATCTTTCATCTCCCCGACAACTGAGCCCGTTAATTTTTTTTCTTTTTGAGATGATGCATTAATATGGTCAAGCATTTCTACTATATTTTCCAGAGAATTGGTTATTATCTTTCCTCCTTCCCCCTGCTCTTTTGAGGCTCGCTGAACATGTAAGGCTGCATCTCTCATTTTTTCAGCCGCCTTTGCGATAATCAGATTACTTTCATCCTGCGCTTCAATGGATCTGTATATACCGTTTGTCTTCTCCGTCATATTTTCAATTGCCTCAATTATCTCATTACTTCCTTTGAGCTGTTCATTTGAGGCATTTGACATCTGCGCTGCCATTTCAAGCGATGAATCAGCGCTTGAAATGATCTTTTCAAGCGCCTCCCCGGCTCGATTAGAGAGTTCAACGCCAGACTTGACCGTTTCAACTTCTGAATCGAACTTTTCATTGATCTCTGCGACTTCAACCTGGACTGAGGTTATCAGGCTTTCTATCTGATCAGTGGAGGATCTCGTGCGAGTGGCCAGATCTTTTATCTGGCTTGCAACGACAGCAAAGCCTTTGCCATTTTCACCTGCCTGTGCCGCAATAATATGCGCATTAAGGGACAGAAGATCTATGCGCGCCACTACCCCGTTTATAACATCAATGATGGAACTGATATCCTGTGATTTGCTCCCCAGCCTGCCAATTACCTCTGCCGCACTTAAAACTGTCTCCTCTATCGCCTTCATTGCTCTGACGGTTTCATCAACAGCAGATTTTCCTGCCGAAGCATCTTTGGCGGTTGCCTCGGATAACTGTGCAGTATCTTTGATGCTTTTATCCAACTCCTTTGTTGATGCGCCTATTTGAATCGCTGAAGACGCTGTTTTTTCAGCAGTAGAGGACAAATCTGATGTGCGGTCGGTAATGCTCCTTACGGACGACGCCATTTCTGTAACAGAGGAGGATACCTCTTCCACAACCTGGAACAGCACTTCAGCAGTGATAGAAACTTCACCGATTGAGGCGGCGATTTCGGTAATCGACGACGAGGCTTCATCTGCATAGCTCGCCAGCTTGGAAACGCTGTCCGCCGTGTCGTTGATTGAAACATTCATATCATTTATGGACACCGACGACCTGTCGATTGTTGATGATTGAACTTGAGAACTACAGGTAAGTTCCTCAGCATCGGTTGAGATCTTTTCCGACACCTCAAGAATACGCGTCGTTGTATCATTAACACCATTCATCATCTTTCGAAGATTCTCTGTCATACTATTCAAGGCCGATACCATTTCACCTATCTCATCATTCCTCTTTGCATGGAGATTCTCTGTCAGGTCTCCTGTTGCGACTGCGTTAAGCTGTGTTACAACCTGTGAAAGCGGTCTGTTAATAAATACGGTGAAAAGATAGGAAATAAGAGCAATCAATAAAATAATAGTTATCAGCAGGACAATGATGAGATAAAAAACGATGGTGGATTCCTCTTGCAAGAGATCATCAACGTTTTTAACAAAGACAATTTTGCCTGTCACATTGCCGAAATAATCTTTAACAGGGACAAAGAATAAGGCTTTTTCCTTTATTTCAAATCCCCTCTCGAGACTTTCAACGACTAAATCAGGCTGAGCGTTTTCATCCAGACCATTTCTGGTAAGAAAAGAGTATACTTTCCGGTCAGTGTACACAAAGCCGATTTGATCAACTTCCGTCACTTTCTGAAGATCTCTTAAAATGGCGGATAGGGGGATGCCGATTTCTGCAACGATATAATTCTTTGGGAAAAAGATCGGAATGGTCTGGAAAAAGCCCGGTGCACCCTTATCCATTGAAATCCCCGATATTGATTTTTTCACCTTTTCCGTTTCAGTAATTAAAGGTCTCGAAATAGAATCATTGAATTCCGGGCTGAAAGAACGATAGATGGCTTTATCTTTATAATAAAATGATGTTTTATCGATATCGGGATTTACAACTTTAAATTGATTCACCGTCGCACGTCCATTGTCCTCTATCTCCAACCAGAGAAGCTTGCCGAACTCTTCTTTGAAGCCGGGTCTGTTTGCGAAGATATAGTCTGCCGATTTGCCGGGATATATATTTTTTATCTTTTCAGGGATAATTTTTTCGGCACATCTATATTTTCCGGATTCAACCAGGGCATGACACTTGACTGTCTTGATAAGTTGCTTGTCTACAGCAATGCGATTCTTTTGTTCCACCAGCAACTTCGAATGCGACTGGATGATAGTTTCGGTTAGGTTTTCATAACTTGTTAATATCTCGGAAAGACGTTTTTTGGTGGCCTGGCGGGTGGAGCGAACCTGCATAACAGCAAGGAGGATATAGGAGAGAGAAATAATAACGATCAAGGCGGCAAGGAACTTGAACCGCAATGATCTGGAGTTAAACAGTTTCTTCAAATTGGTCATCCATAAAAGAATTTAGAAGAAAAACCTTCTGTTTATGTAACTTATATTAAATCAAGAATCAAATCAAGCCTGAATTTTCACATTGTACAGACCATATTTATTATTAGGAAACAACCATAGGCACAGCTTTAATCAGAGGATAACAATCATTTGAGATTTTTATCCAGCTTCTCAACAAGTTTTTTGATGTCTTCCGTTCTTTTTTTGTCAGCAATGAGCGTACGCTTTCCAGCTCTCACAACAATGAGATCATCTACCCCGACAAGGGCAACCGTTTCATCACCATCCTCGCAGAAGATGAGATTGGAATCTGATTCAAAGGTTTCAATATTGCCACGATGAGCATTCCCGCTGCCATCTTGCTGGAGATACTCCTCCAGCGCCAGCCAGCCTCCCACATCGCTCCAGGAAAAACCGGCAGCAACGGTGCGGACATGGTCTGCTTTTTCCATAATTCCGAAATCGATTGAAATTTTTTCCAGTGGCTCAAAAGCGGTTTTCAATGCGACGTCCCATTCATCGGTGCCATCCTTTTCTAC
This sequence comes from Pseudomonadota bacterium, assembly GCA_015222555.1. GTDB lineage: Bacteria > Desulfobacterota > JADFVX01 > JADFVX01 > JADFVX01 > JADFVM01. The sequence goes on along the minus strand of JADFVM010000202.1, from coordinate 3,906 downwards.
CGCTTTCGATATACTTTCAAGGTGTGCCGGAAGCTGTTTGTTGAATTCGGCCGTAATTGCATCAACAGACCAGACAAACATGCCGCTGTTCCAGAAGAACCGTCCCGTTTTTAAATATTCGCTGGCCCTGTCAATGTCAGGTTTTTCCTTGAATTGATTTAGTTCATAATGTTTAGTGCCCCCATCATCGAGGATTTCATTGCTGCATTCAAGATATCCATAACCGGTGGCTGGGAAGGTTGGCTCTATGCCGAGTGTATAAAGGGCATTCCCCTGAGCAGCCTGTTTTACAGCGGAAAGCAGGGTTTTATGAAAAACATCGACAGGGGCAATGAGGTGGTCGGCAGTCATTATTGCCATCACCGTATTTCCGAATCTCTTTTTGCATAAAAGCGTGGCCAGAGCAACGGCGGCGGCAGTGTCCCGCCTCATCGGCTCACCTATGATATTTTGATCCGGAAGATCAGGCAACTGTTCTTTAACGAGTGGCACAAAGGCTTTGTTTGTCAAAATGAGAATACGCTCGGTGGGCACGAGTGATGCGATCCTGTCATAACTTTGCTGCAGAAGCGAGTGGTTACCAAAGAGTTTTAAAAACTGCTTTGGCTTGTTTTCAGTGCTCAGGGGCCAAAAGCGCGCACCCACACCACCTGCCATAATGACAATTGACAGATCGAGATTATTTTGTGAAGCCATGATTCCTCCTCCTCTTATGTAACATCATTATATGAAATCAGCGTAATCTTGTTTTTGCCAAGCTGCGTTGACCATTCCTCTGAAGTAATCAGGCCGAGTTCACTTTTTCTCCAATCCTCACCTTCTCCCGGATGTGTCATCAGTTCCGTAACACCATGAGACAGGGATGCCGGTGTCTTTGAATTCAAGATTGCTTCAAAGTGGTCAGCCACCGATAGATTATTCTTCTTTAAGAGGCTTTTCATTTTAACATAATAATTTTCATCCCACGCTATAGCCGGGTATTTCACAAGATCATAACACCTGGAAACTCTCACCGTTCTAATCCCGAATTTTATCATCATCTCTACAATTGACGGAAATAGCGCCGGCAATGCGTGCAGGTGATGATGTCCATCAATATGCATCAAGGGAAGACCTGCTTTTTTGAAAAGTGCAATCTGTTCTTCTATTTCATCGATAACCTGCTGTAACTTGCCCGGTGTTTTCAAAAGTGCTGAAAGCCGAGCGACAGAAAATCGATGAGGCATATTCTTTTTGCATTCAAGTACTTCATCAAGGTCAATATGAAGTCCAACGGTAAGCCCGGGATTTTCAAGGGCAAAATGAACTGCCTCCCGGGAAGCCGCCCTTTTTATCATGAGCGTTGCTTGTGTTATGGCTTTAAGTTTCCATGCTTTAAAAATGCCTGCATTGACGTTATGGTTAAGGCCAAAGTCATCGGCATTGATGATGAGATACTTCATCCTGAAAAAAGCATTTGGACACAGATATTCACTGATTTATTATGATTTTTCAAAGCTTTAGATCAAAGAAAGATTTAATATTTGTGGTTAAAAATTCCAAAAGAGATTTACCCCGTTAGATAATAGATACATATCTATCTCATGATATTAGGAAGGTTGATATCTAACGGGGTTTATCTGTGACAATCATAACTTATCAGTGTTTATCTGTGTCTAACTGAGGTTTTTAAGTTCATGTTAGGTTAATTATGCGGCCGCCGCCTTGAAGGTGATAGTTCCTTTTCAGCGCTTACGAAATATGCTAGGATTCTATCAGAGAAAATTAGGGGGGTCAATAAATCGATTGGCCCATCGTCCAGACAAAAATAACGTATCCAAGGGGAGAAAAGAGAGATGAGTTCAGGTTGTTGCGGTACTACTCCGGAAGAAAGCAAGCCAAAAGAGAATGAAACTAAAGATAGCGGGGAATTAAGGTCTGCAGTTCAGGACATTTATGGAAAGGCATCTCGCGAGGAAAATCCGGAGCTGTGCTGTCCCACAGGATATACCGATACAGACCTGGAAGGTCTACCTGAAGCGGTTATTAGGACCTCTTTCGGATGCGGCAACCCAACACTGATGGCAGAACTTGAGGGTGGAGAGACCGTTGTCGACCTCGGCTCCGGCGCAGGGATAGACTGCTTTATTGCGGCAAAAAAAGTCGGGCCCAAGGGAAAGGTAATCGGCGTGGATATGACCGACGATATGCTTGAAAAGGCGAACAAAAATAATGCCATTGTCGCTGATTATCTTGGGTATGACGTCGTTGAATTTAAGAAGGGTTTTCTTGAAGAGCTTCCTGTAGATGACAATTCCGTCGATCTCCTCATATCAAACTGCGTGATCAACCTGTCTCCCGACAAAGAGCAGGTTTTCAATGAGATGGCACGTGTCATAAAAAGGGGCGGGCATTTTGTTGTTTCTGATATCGTTTCTGATAAGGATGTGCCTGAAAATATGCGTCAGGACAGCCAGTTGTGGGGAGAGTGCATATCGGGGGCGATAAGACGGGATCTCTTTTTCAAGGCTATGGAAGATGCCGGTTTTTATGGACTCATGGTGGAAAAAGAGTTCCTCTGGAGAGAAGATCAGGGAGTTTCGTTCCTGTCGGTTACCGTTAAAGGTTACAAGTAAACAAGTGTGCCAAAGGATGGAGTTTTGAATGATTCAATTAAATAGGAGCTCCAGAGAATGAAAGAAGAAAAAAAAGAATGTCTTTACATAGGACAGACGGCTATTTACAAAGGGCCATTCAAGTCTGTTAATGATGATGAAGACCATACATTTGAAAGAGGCATCCCCCTGGAAATCTGTACCGATACGGCAGATAAGCTGGCACGGCCGCCCTACAAGGGGATGTTTATTATTACAGAACCAAAGAGTGAAGGTGAGGAACCCTGCTGTCCGCCCGGTGAATGCTGAAAAAATTATCCCGTGCATCACCAAGACACAAGTTTATCACCTTATACCCCACCACAGATTTCTGACAAACAGCATTAGAGAAAATAAAAGATGATCAGCGTAATTATACCCACCCTTAATGAAGAGCTGTGCATTGAAGATACTATCCATCCTGCCAGGGATGGCGGTGATGTTGAAATTATCATTGCCGACGGCGGAAGCAATGATTCAACAACGACCATTGTCCAACATTTTGCCGACAAGATTATATCCGCGTCCAAGGGACGTGCAAAACAGATGAATGCTGGTGCGGCTGCGGCTGAAGGCAGTATTCTCCTTTTTCTTCATGCCGACACAATCCTGCCTGTTGGTTGGGTGGAGATGATCGAAAAGGCGCTTGAAAATAAAAATGTTGCCGGGGGGGCTTTCAGCTTTTCAACATCAGGCCATTCAAAAGGGCTAAAGCTCGTTACCTTCATTGTGAATCTGAGATCAAGGGTTCTCTCGCTTCCCTATGGTGACCAGGCTATTTTCATCCGCAGGGAACACTTTGACGCCATGGAAGGCTTCAAAGAAATTCCTATTATGGAAGATGTAGATCTGATCACCAAAATGAAAAAGCGCGGTAAGCTGATCATCTTGCAAGCACCTGTACTTACGTCCTCAAGACGATGGGAAAAGGAAGGCTGGATAAAAACAACTGTTAGAAATCAGATGCTACTATTTCTCTACTTGCTGGGCATCCCGCCCGAAAAACTATTCCGTTTCTACAACAATATAAGGTGAGGCCGGCCGGCAAAGGTGGCCTTTTCCATTTCCCAGGGACCTGGACAGGACAACAAAAAAAGTCAGCTTCTCCGTGAATAATATGTTTAATCACCTGGCAGCGAATCCCCCATAGCTTTTGCAGTCGAGTTTATTGCTCTTGAATTTTATGTTGAATGTAGTAACATAAATATTTAGTAATTGAATCCCTAGCGGGTGCATTCCCCGCGGCTTGCCGCGATATATTAAGAAGGTTATC
>JADFVM010000027.1 GCA_015222555.1 Pseudomonadota bacterium | reverse complement strand
GCCGACTTTTTCTTTATTCATTGCCTCTTTCCTTTAAATTCCAACCCGGAGGACCGCTCACGCCCTCAAGCAGAAAATATCAAATTTCATCCATATCGTCACCTATCTTTCTCAGGTCTTCGGAATAATCAGACAGCTCAGTTTCTTCAAGCTCCAGCAGCAGGGCCAGGTCGGCCGCCCCGTAGCATATCTGGGTCACAAGGTCTTCAATCTCTTTATCACTCATCTTGTCTTTTACGGCATCCCGGACGGAATACCTGACACCCCTGCGGAATGACTCCGCTGCATGGGGCGCGTCAACAATGTCCTTTGCCCTTTTAAAATGCGCCTTCATTTCGGGCATCATCTTTTTGTCTTCCTTGATGGCCTTTGCGAGTCTTGCGTCCGTCCATCCTTCCATTTCAGCCCTTTCGAGTGCATCGACCGTTTCGGGCATCAACTTTTCAAACCTCAGATTCCCTTCGCCCGGCATGTCGCCTAGATGGTCTTCATAATTCATATAACTGTAATTGTACAGCTCTGCTGCGAGAAGAAACCTCCTGTCCATCCTGTATAGAGGATCTAATTCATCAGGAAAACCACCCCTGTCATCATACTCTGCGTCCTCGTAATCAGAGTCATTAAGAAATGATAGCTGCTTCACCTTTTTGCTCCTGACTGTCCTGTCAGCCTCTCCGCCAAAGGCCTTCTCCAGGACATCTATCAGCGTTTTCATGGTCATAAAAACATGTCCGATATCTTCTTCCGAACAGGGAGATTCAGTATCTATCATTTCTTCATGGATGATGTTCGAAACAAAGGCCATAACATTCGGCTGCACGATTAAACGGTTTCGTGCTAACCTCTCAAAAAAGGCCTCATGTACGCCTTCGAGGCTTTCAATAAAATCCTCATGCTCCTCCATACATCCCGTAATCAGGTCGGCGGATATGCGTCCTGCTATCTTGCCGTACCCCTCTTCATACATGCGATAGACACAATAAAAAATAAAAGAGGTCATATCTGTTATGCCGGCGTCAACATCCGACGTCATCTCATGAATGAAGCGGAAAGGTTCGGTCTGCCTTGACAGCAGATTTTCCATCTCCCTCGATATTTTCTTATCTGATAAGTCTCTAGTCTCCTCATAGATTTTATCCACTATTTCTAGAGATATAGGCCCCATGTTCCCTCCTTAACCCATCAATTTACAAAGAAGGCAACCGATATCACCATATCGTAAAAATGCCTTCCCCCTTCATAGTCAGGATCAAAACTGATCATACAAAATTTGATTCACCACATCGACGTCAAACTCTTCGGGGTCGAACTCACCACCTATCCAGTCCATCATGTCTTCATGTTCCGGGTGATTTTTATCGGACATCGCCTCCAGAAAATTTGCATATCCGAAGGTTCCGCCTACATCCTCGGGGGGGCAGTTGCGCTTCCCTGTCATGCAATGGGGCAGCGTAGCCTTTGTATCAAAGGGAAGGACCTTTTCAAGGATCACCTTGTGCATCCAGCCGTCACCAAAATCGTATTCATAGTTGAAGGCATCCTTTTCTTTTTTCAGAAGCTGGTTAATGCGGAAGTTTTCCTCATTCAGGGTGTCGTCAGGAAACTCTTCGTCCGGTACGCCGTACCGCTTTCCGTCCTTTTCAAAGAGATGCAGGTGAGAGTCGGTCCAACCCATGGCAATCTGAAGTATCTCATGCAGGTCGGACAGTTTTGTCGCCGAATTGATGAGTACTCGCCGCCAGATGGGTGGGCGGATTTCTGCCAGGGTGATCTTGATCCGGTAGGTAGAACGAAGTGTTTTTACAGTCATAGTTTCTCCTCTCATAAAATGATTGGTAGATACCCGCGTCCCTTATCCTTCAAACCCGGCACCTCTTGTTCCGTCCCTATGTTTCTCTGAGTGAGAATACTCCCTGAAAGGGGTCGGTATTCCGGCAGAGGCTGCCCCTCTCTTCCTTGTATTTCGTAATGTCCTTATTTCGATTTTGCAGAGTTATATAAGGTTTTCTATTATATTCCACCGCCCTGCTTTGCTTGCAAAATATTGGAAACATTTGTATTTGTTTTTAAAATAAGGTCGCCGCCGTGAAAGGGCGGCTATATGGAATGCCTGGATTCCTGATTGCACGGGAAGGTTGAAAAAGAAAGGTCTAATGCCTCAACTTTTCAGGTACAACTAATGCCACCATCAACGGGCATAATAACACCGGTAATCCAGTTGGCCTCGTCGGAAGCGAGGTAAAGCGCCGCATAGGCGACATCCTCGGGCGTACCAATACGGCCGAGAGGATGATAAGCAGCCATCTCTTCCATGAATTCGGGGCTTTGCTCTGAATGAATTGGCGTATCAACCACACCGGGGCAGATGCAATTGACTCTGATTTTGTCCTTTGCAAGTTCCAGAGCCATCGATTTTGTGAGTGAAATAACCCCTGCCTTTGCAGCTGAATAGGCTGCCGTGTTGGGAACGGGTTTCAATCCCAGGGTGGATGAGTTGTTGATAATCACGCCTCCATTTTTCTTCATCACCCCGATGAGATGTTGAGACATGAGATAGGTTCCCTTGAGGTTGATATTTGTAATATTATCCCAGAGATCTTCTTCTGTATCTTCCACACTGCCAAACCTGTGTACGCCTGCATTGTTAAAAAGGATGTCCACGCCCCCCAGCGCTTTTACAGACTCTTTGGCCACTCGCTTTACATCTGCCGATAGTGATACGTCGCCTTGTATGATGTGACAACGTCCGCCCTGCGCCCGAACCATGGAGGCCGTAATATCAAGGCGGTCTTTCCGGCGACCGACAATCGCTACGGAAGCACCTTCTCTTGCAAAAATAATAGCCGTAGCGCGCCCTATTCCAGATCCACCCCCGGAAATAACAGCTCTTTTTCCATTAAGTCTCATCTGTGAAATAGTAGCATCCAACATTTGAACTGTCAACAGCTCCTGCGGTAAGAAGAGTCGAATTCTCTTTCCATGAATCTGCTATAATAAACGGATAGTTTGTTTTTGCTTTTTAATAGCATTTGACACTTAGATAAGCAGTGACTACAATGCCTTGAATTGAGGTATTAAAATAGGGATATTAATTTCAGAAAAGGAGAGCTATCTTGACTGATAATGGTGATATAAAACCTGATAATCATAAAATTGATTTACCCGAAGAACTGATAATCCTGCCCATAAAAGATAGCGTCTTGTTCCCCTTTATGATCGTTCCCCTCTTCTTTACAAAAACCAGCCACATAAATGCAATAAACGAAGCGATGATGGCCGATCACTTACTTGTTATTGTCATGCAAAAAGATGCAAAGACAGATGCAACTGACCTTAAAGATCTATATGAAATAGGTACGGCAGCCAATATAAAACAGATGGTGAACCTCCCGGAAGGGGGAGTAAAAATTCTTGTAGAAGGCCTGAGCAGGGTAAAGATTAAAGAACAATTGCAGGAAAAGCCCTGCCTGAAAGCTAAGGTTGAAGTCCTAAAAGAATTTCAGGAAAAAAATCTGGTCATGGATGCCCTTGTCCAGAGTGTAAATGCCCTATTCAAGCTGTCACTTACCCTTGGGCGGCCACTGCCGGAAGATGTTATGGAAATGATTGAAAAGATTGACAACCCGGCACGCCTTGCAGACCTCATCGCTGTCTATCTACCACTTAAAGGGGAGGAAGCGCAGGAGATCCTGGAAACATTTGATCCCCTGGAGCGTTTAAAAAAGGCCTTCATTCACCTGAGCAGCGAAGTTAAAAACCTTCAGGTAAAAGCAAAGATACAGGAAGGGGTTGCCAAAGAGATGGGCAAGGGGCAAAAGGAATATATCCTGCGCCAGCAGATGAAGGCGATCCAGAAAGAGCTGGGAGAAGAAGATCCGCATATCGCCGAGGTCAATGATTTAAGAGAAAAAATGGAATCGACTAAAATCCCGGATGAGATTCTGGATATTCTCAAAAAAGAGTTGGAGCGGCTGGAAAAGATGAACCCCGCCTCTGCAGAATATACCGTAGCCAGGACGTATGTGGACTATCTTCTCAGCATGCCATGGGAAATAGCCTCGGAAGATAACCTTGATATTAACAGGGCGGAAGAGATTCTTAATGAAGACCACTATGACCTGGAAAAGATCAAGGAACGCATTCTTGAGTACCTTGCAGTGAGAAAACTCAAAGACCATATGAAAGGGCCTATTCTTTGTTTTGTGGGGCCTCCGGGGACTGGAAAGACCTCGCTCGGTAAATCAATTGCCAGAGCCCTGGGCAGGAAATTTATCCGCATTTCCCTGGGAGGGATGCGAGATGAGGCAGAAATCAGAGGACATAGACGAACCTATGTGGGCGCCATGCCCGGCCGCATCATTCAGGAGATAAGGCGCTGCGGGAATAATAACCCCGTATTCATGCTCGATGAAGTAGACAAGCTGGGTCAGGATTTCAGAGGTGATCCGGCATCGGCCCTGCTAGAAGTCCTCGATCCGGAGCAGAACTTCTCATTCACCGATCACTATCTTGATGTCCCCTTCGACTTGAGCAGGGTTATGTTTATCACCACCGCCAATATTATAGACCCTATTCCGCCTGCCTTAAAGGACAGGATGGAAGTGATAAACCTGGAAGGCTATACGGAGCAGGAAAAAGAAAAAATCGCCTTCAAATATCTCATTCCGAAGGAGCTGGAAGAGAACGGTCTTACAGCCAAGCAATTAAAATTTACGCCTAAGGGTATTGTTAAGATCATCAATGAATACACTCGTGAGGCAGGCCTTAGAAATCTGGAAAGAAATATCGCCTCCATCTGCCGCAAGGTGGCCAGAGCGATTACCCAAAACAAAGCGCCGAGAACAACCATTCATGAAAAAGATGTGACAGACCTTCTTGGCCCGAGGAAGTTCTATGTTGAGATTGCAGAAGACAAGGATAGAGTGGGCGTAGCCACCGGTCTGGCCTGGACACCTGCCGGAGGAGACATTATCTTCGTTGAGGCATTGAAGATGAAAGGTAAAAAGGAGCTTATCCTCACAGGCTCGCTGGGAGATGTTATGCGGGAATCTGCCCAGGCGGCACTCAGTTATGT
>JADFVM010000201.1 GCA_015222555.1 Pseudomonadota bacterium | reverse complement strand
GTGCATTCCCCGCGGCTTGCCGCGATATATTAAGAAGGTTGTCTCCGCGCTCATACCCCGCTGCTTGCGGCGGGGTGATTGATGAAATATAAGATAAGTAAGTCTCTGAAAAGATTCAAAAAATGAAGGTAATTTTTGATAATAAAGACTTGAATTAGGAAAGACGAAGTACGATCTTGATCCGGTAGATTGTTAACAAGTCCTAACTTTGAAATAAGTTGGGTACACAGTGTCTTATTCTTTGTAACAGGGAATTTCTAATAAATAGTTTCTGTTATCAACGACAAGCTATCATTAAGCCTTTCCTTTATACGCCTAGAGATCTCTTCAAGCTCATTAATGGATGGAAAATATAAAATTATATTCCAACATGTTTTGTTTAAAAAATAGATAAAAAATTTAAGGTTGGCCATTCTTTCATATTCGTCTCTTATATTCTTTTTTAGGAAGACCTCTTTTGATCAAAAAACTTGCACCGGAAAAATTAAATGATTACAATCGTGAATGTAATGAATGTGACTAAACTCCACAGTTGGGATCTTTCTTTTAAAGAGGCTGTTTCTATTCAGCGGCAACTGCAAAAAAACCTTATTCTCTCTTCTCTGCCCAAGGCGCCTGCCATTATTGCCGGCGCCGATGTTTCTTATGACAAAAACTCCCGCATTTTTTTTTCAGGCATTGTTTTGCTGACATTCCCTGACCTTGAAATAGTGGAAGAAGTATTTTTCTCGGCAAGTGTCTCCTTCCCCTATATTCCGGGTCTCCTCTCCTTTAGAGAAGGTCCCGTTGTTCTTGAGGCCTTTAAAAAGCTCAAGACAAAACCTGACCTTATTGTTTTTGATGGACAGGGGATCGCTCATCCGAGGGGACTGGGGATCGCCTCGCACATGGGATTGATCCTCGGTATCCCCTCCATCGGATGTGCCAAAACAAGGTTGTGCGGTGAATTTACCGAGCCTGGCAGGGAAAAGGGGGATTGGTCGCCACTTACCTTAAAAGGCACCGACGTGGGCGGCGTTGTGAGAACAAAGAATGACGTAAAGCCTGTCTTTGTATCGCCTGGCCATTTGATTGATATAAAGTCAAGCATCGACGTTATTCTTCAATGTGCCAGTAAATACCGACTGCCGGAACCGACAAGGCAGGCGCATCTTTTAGTCAACAGGGTTAGGCTGAATTCTCATAGGTAGCTGCTGACAACATGCCATGATTTGCAGCGGGTAGCATCCATAATATGCTATATCCGCCTTAAAGTCCGGCGCCTCGGGTTATCTGGTGAAAAAAAGTGCGCCTAAAGAGTTGATAAGGGCGATCAGGCGAGTATCAGCAGGTGAGAAATATGTCAGCTCTTCACTGGCCCAGAGGATGGCTGATTATCTGGAAAGTGGCGGGGAGATGATTCCTCATGAGAAGCTTTCAAGTCGTGAATTTCAGGTGATGAATATGCTGGGTCCCGGAAAATCTGTAACGGAAATTGCAGACGAATTAATCCTCAGTGTCAATACTGTCAGTACCTACAGGTCGAGAATTCTTGAAAAAATGAAGATGAAAAAAAATGTGGAGCTCATCAGTCATGCTATTAAACACCGTTTAATAGAGACCTGACTTTGACAGGGACTGTCATCTCACTTCTATCCTGTCATGTGAGAAAATAAAAGGAGTTACCCGACCTCATTGTAAGGTCTTAACCTGAACTTTACCCCAAGTTCCTGTTCTGCAATTTTCCGGCATTTTTCAGTATTGACATTTGGCAGTCCTACCACGCTTGCTGTTACCTCAGGAATATACTTCTTTGCCTCAAGGATAAATTGCTTGAGGGCATTATAGGCCCCTTCAAAGGGAGGGCGGCAGAGTTTATCGTACAGCTCTGAATTATCTGCATTTAAACTAACAGAGATGCTGTCAACGATTCCTTCCAGTTCCGGTAATATGTTTCGTTTATGAACTGAATTTGCCAGTCCATCCGTGTTTATTCTAACCTTTGAACCTTTTTCTTTTAGCCACCTCGACACTTCTATCAGCACATCCAGCCTGAGAAGAGGTTCTCCGAAACCACAGAATATGACCTCTTCATAGGTCGATGGATCACCAATGGCTCTAATAATTTCTTCAGGGCCGGGTTCACCATTCAGTTCAAGGTAATGGCCTTTCACCATATAGTCCTTAAATTTGGGACAGAAAGGACAGCTGTTTGTACAGCGGTTCGTGATATTCAGATAGAGGGAGTTACGAATTTTATAAGCCACTTCGGCCACTTCAACCCTATCTGCAATATTAAATAGTTGTTCACAATTGCGGCTTGTAATTCTTGCAACATCGTCTAGAGATAGTCCTTTAATCTCTGCAATTTTTTCTGCAACATGGCGCACATAGGCCGGTTCATTTCTTTTCCCCCGATGTGGTACGGGCGCCAGATAGGGCGAGTCTGTTTCTATGAGCATACGCTCAATGGGGACCTCTTTTACCACTTCATGGAGATTGGACGCTTTGTTAAATGTTACGATGCCGGGAATGGAAAGATAAAAACCCATCTTTAGACACTGCTTTGCCAAATCCATCGTCCCAGAAAAACAATGGATAACACCGCCTGTTTCCGAAGCCCTTTCCTGTTTCAGAATGTCCAGAGTATCTTTCTCTGCATCACGAGTATGAACGACGAGTGGCAAACCTGCTTCCCTGGCCATGCGGATAAAACGCTTGAATACTGCTTGTTGTATTTCTTTGGGGGAATGTTCGTAATGATAATCCAGGCCTACTTCGCCGATGGCAACGACCTTGTTATGGGAAAGTAGATGCGTGATCTCCTCATAAGAGTTCTTTGTAACTTCTGATGCTTCATGAGGATGTATTCCTGCTGTGGCATAGATAAAGGGGTATTTCCCGGCAATTTCAATAGACGTACGGCTTCCTTCCACAGAAGTTGCCGCACAAATTATTTTTTTTACGCGGGCTGCCTGAGCCCTGTTAATGACTTCTGGAAAGTCATCATTAAAGGATGGAAAGTCCAGATGTGCATGGCTATCTATAAAATAACTCTCTGTCATAATTGTTACTACAAAAACTCTCTATTTATTCGCTACTTATATGTTTGTCCACAAAAACTGTGGATAAACTGTTGAAATTATAGCCTGAACTGCTGTTGTGGGGGCTGTTAAAGGGTCTTATGTCATATTGCTTGAAAAACAGGCAATGATGGGACGCTAAAAAATATTGTAATATCAGTACGTTAACGCGTCGCATGAAGTTGGCTGACAAAATGAAGGTACCTTGCGAATATTTATATGACTTAGCTTCATTTTATCCACAATTGATTGATACTGCTGTGGATAAGTTGTGTAAGTCCTCTTATAATAGTGAATTTGTAATGACATCAGAATGTAGTAAAGCCGTGACGAATGAATGACTGTAAATCATTGAGGGTTAATAATAAGAAAATAAATTCGGTTCATGTTGTTACCTGATTCTTGTCCCCGCTTTCATATCTCCTTCAAAGGTGACAAGTTTAAGTTCATCCTCGCCTGCTGCCAGAACCATTCCCTGTGATTCTATGCCCATCAGTTGTGCCGGTTTAAGATTCGTTACCACCGCGACCTGTTTACCTATTAAGGTTTCTGGTTCATAACTTTTGCCGATTCCTGCCACAATCTGTCTTCTTTCCCTGCCTATATCAACTTTCAGCTTTAGAAGCTTGTCAGACTTCGGCACTTTTTCTGCCTCCTTGATTACGCCCACATGCAACTCAACTTTCATAAAATCATCAAAGGAAATGCCCCCGGCGGGATCACTATCTTTTGTCTTTTTCGACTTTTCCTCTTTAGGTTCGGTATGATGGGTGGGCGCTTCTTTTTCTGTCTCAACTCTTGGAAAGAGGATGGCGCCTTTATTGACGACAGTTCCTGATTTTAAGCCGCCCCATTTTTCAAGGCTCGATAGTGTGAGAGCCTCTTTCTGCTCTTTAATGCCCAGTTGATCCCACATTTTTTCTGCTGTTGCAGGCATAAAGGGATAGAGCATGATGGATATTTGCCGTAATGATTCTATAAAGGTATATACGACGCATTTCAGTCTCTCTGCATTGCCTTCCTTTGATAGTTTCCAGGGCGCTCTGTGATCAATATATCGATTTGTTTCTCTAATGAGTTCCCACAAGTGGTCAAGGGCTCTGTTAAAGGAAAGCTTGTTCATCGATTCGTTAAATTCATTTACAGCCTTTTCAGCCATCTCAACCAGTTCCATATCTTCTTGTATCGGCTGGCCGCCTGACGGCACAATTCCATTGGCATATTTTTCGGTCATAGTTAAGCTTCTGTTGAGAAGATTTCCAAGGTCATTTCCAAGGTCGCTGTTTATCCTGCCGATGAGGGCAGATTTGGAGTAGTCTCCATCAAGGCCGAAGGTGACCTCTCTCATCAGAAAATAGCGAAATTGATCGACACCGTATTCATCAATAACCTGATAGGGATCTACAACATTACCCAGAGATTTTGACATCTTCTCACCCTCTACAGTCCACCAGCCATGGGCAAAAACCTGCTTTGGCAAGGGAAGCCCTGCCGCCATGAGAAAGGTAGGCCAATAAACGGCATGAAAACGCAAGATATCTTTACCGATAAGATGAATGTCAGCCGGCCAGAATGTGCTAAATTTTTCTTCATCGCTAAAGCCGCCAACTGCGGTCAGGTAGTTTGTCAAAGCATCAAACCATACATAGATAACATGCTCATCATTATCGGGAACCGGTATGCCCCATTTAAATGTTGTCCTGCTTATGCTAAGGTCTCGAAGGCCGTCTTTTACAAAGGATATGATCTCGTTTCTACGCGAAACAGGCTGAATAAAGTCGGGGTTCTCTTCAATATGTTTTAAAAGTCTGTCTCCATAGGCAGACATTCTGAAAAAATAACTCTCTTCTTTCAGTAATTCAACTTCCCGCTTACAGTCAGGGCAACGATTATCAACCAATTGCTTTTCCGTTAGAAAGGTTTCGCAGGGGGTACAGTACCAGTCTTCATATTCACCCAGATAGATGTCGCCTTTCTCCCTGACAATATTAAAAAGCGCTTGGGCTGTTTTTTTGTGTCTCTCCTGTGATGTCCGTATAAAATCGTCATGGGAGATATTTAGTTTTTTCCATAAGCCAATAAAGCGCTTCACTACTTTGTCTGCAAGCTGAATCGGCGTTTTCCCATTTTCCAGGGCCGCTTTTTCTACTTTTTGCCCGTGTTCATCCGAGCCTGTGAGGAAAAAAACATTATATCCCGCAAGCCTTTTATATCTGGCCATTACATCAGCAGCTACTGTTGTGTAGGCGTGCCCGATGTGCGGCACATCATTGACATAATATATTGGTGTGGTAATGTAAAAACTTTCTTTCATCAGTCCTTTTTTCCCTCTTCTTTTTTACCTTTTTTCTGTTTGTATCTTTTCCAGTCCCTTCTCCCTTTTTTAGGGGAACCTTCTTTTGCTCTTTGCTGACCTTTTCTGGTCCCTTTTTTTTGCCCTTCCTTTTTTCTTTCAGGCTTAGGCTCAGGCCTTTTTAAGGGCTCTACCGGTTCATTGATTTCTAGCTTCTTTTCTTCTTTCTCCTTTGCCTTGGCTGCCGCTGCCCTTTTCATTTCACCGCTAACGTAGTTCTGATATTCATAGGCAAGGCAACACATGAGTCGACCGCACATGCCCGATATGTTTGCCGGGTTTAATGAGAGCTTCTGGACTTTAGCCATCTTCACGCTTACCGGTTCGAAGTTATCTATCCATGTTGAGCAGCATAGCCGCCTGCCACAGGGTCCTATCCCTCCCTTGATTCTTGCTTCGTCTCTTACTCCGACTTGCCTCAGTTCGATTCGTGTATGAAAATAACTTGCAAGATCCTTTACGAGTTCTCTGAAGTCGACTCTCTCTTCGGCAGTAAAATAAAAGGTGGCCTTGCTTCCGTCGAATAGATAGTCTACATTGACAAGCTTCATGTTCAAATGAAGTCTTGCAATCTTTTCCCGACAGTATGTGAAGGCCGTGTTTTCCTTTTCCTTGTTTCTTTCCTGTTGCATCAGGTCTTCTTCATTTGCTTTACGGATGACCTTTTTTAATCTATCCTTTTGTTGATTGTTAACCTGTTCAGCATGCAACATCCTGACAGTGCCCAGACCCAGTCCCTCATCAGTTTCTACAATTATCTGATCCTGATTAATCAGCTCAATCTGCTGGGCATCGTAATAAAAAACTTTTCCCCATTCTTGAAGTTTGACGCCTATAATTCTCGACATAATAGTTCTCTTTTATGAAATAGTTTGATAAGCAGGTTTTCTATTGATAGCCTCTTATTTGAATTCATTGCAATTGCTGACTCAGTTTTGGTGATGGTCTTTACCATAAGAAGAAGGTCTTCAAGTGTAAGTTCTCCTGCCATTTTTTCAATGGATGGCATGTGATTATTATGAATTACAGCTTCTCTTTTCATATTTAATTTTATTGTTATAATGTCCCTTAAAAAAAACTTGAGTACCTCCAGGCATTCCATAAGTTTTTCGACTTTTCCTTTTTTAGTCAATTCTTCTGCTAAAGAAAAAGCGCCATTCATGTCATTAATCTTTGTAAATGAGCAAATTAAAGCATCTCTTTCTTCCTGCGGAAATATCTCTGTGAAGGTTATCGCTTTGCCAGGGCTGCCATCGGCGACAAGTGCAGCAGAGTGAGCCTCCTGCGGTGAAAGGTTTTTTTCTCGTACCAGAATTTTTTCAATTTCCGGGGTTGTCAGAGGGTTAAACTTTAATTTTTGACATCGGGAAATAATTGTGGGGATGACGAGCCTCAAATTCTCGGCCAGAAGAATGAGGTGTGTCGCCAATGGCGGCTCCTCAAGGGTCTTAAGTAGAGAGTTCGCCGCAGCGATGTTCATTTTGTCGACGCCGTCTATAATACAGACTGTTTTATTTCCCTCAAAAGGTTTAAAGCCAAGTTTCTTTTGAAGATCCCGAACCTGTTCAATTTTTATATATTTACCGTCAGGTTCCAGAAGTATAACATCGGGATGCTTTCCTGCCTCGATTTTCCTGCATCCCGAACAGAGGCCGCAGGGTTTTTTTTCAGTAGAAGTGCATTGAAGGGCTTGGGCGACCTTTAAGGCCACCAGCTTTTTACCAATGCCTTCGGATCCAATAAAGAGATAGGCATGAGGCGTCTTGTCTCCAGCGATGGCTCTCATTAGAATTTCAATCTGTTTCTTATGTCCGAAAAGAGAGTGAAAATTCATGCCTGTTTACCTTTTATCGATTCCTTATTGTCATTTGTTTTGTCGAGAAAGATTTTTACGATCTCTTCATGTACTTTTTCGACCTGTCTGTTGCCATTTATTATTACTATCCTGTGCTGTTCCGCCTCGGCAATCTCCATGTAGCCTGCCCTTACCTTTTGGTGGAAAGTTAAGGCTTCTTTTTCAAAACGCATTTCTTCAGGACTTTCACTGTTCGACCTCTTGACTGCCCGTTCTATACCAATCTCTACTGGACAGTCTATGAGAAAGGTCAGATCCGGTTTCAATCCTCCAGAGGCGATTTCATTGAGATCTTCTATCAATTTTCGATCAAGTCCCCTTCCCTTTCCCTGATAGGCCGTCGTTGCGTCATAAAAGCGGTCACATAAAATTGTTTTTCCCTCTTTTAGCGCAGGTGAAATGACTGTTTCCACATGTTGGGTTCGGTCGGCGGCATAAAGGAGAAGTTCTGCCTTTGACGTAATCTCCTTATTCTCCGTATCCAGGAGGATGCCTCTGATTCTTTTCCCTATGGAGCTTCCGCCAGGTTCACGAGTAGTTATAAAAGGAAAATTTGACTCAGATAAAAACTCGGCAAGCAGATTAATCTGCGTCGTTTTACCGCATCCCTCAATCCCTTCAAAGGTGATAAAAAGTCCCAAGCTTTTCTCCAATCGATGTTTAAATCAAATGATCAGCCATTCATGTAACTCTTAATTATTAAGAGCGATGAATTAAAAGATTAAAAACATCTCTCTGTCACGGATACATTTTTCATTAAATTTATCGGTGATTTTTTTTGCTGCAGCGAGATGAGAAACTAACACTATGCGCGAAAGTAACAGAAGCTCTAAATCAGCTTAATTATAGAGAAAAAAGAGATTGTGAGCAAGGATAAAATCATTGTTTGCTTAATGAGGGGGAGGCGATTGCCATAGTGGATAAGGAGGATAAGCACGCCGGCAAACAGATCCACTGAGGGAGCCCAGACAGCATGCCCCAATCCCTTTGATGGGGTATGTAGGGAGGGTACCAATATGTTGCTTTAATCGAAATCCTTCATGCTGAGTTTATACATGCATGTATATTTTCTCAACTTTTCAAGGGAAGATTTTTCAATTTGTCTAATTCGCTCTCTTGTTACGCCAAACTTTTTACCTATGTTTTCAAGTGTCATGCTTTCACCTTCATCAATGCCAAAACGCATTTTGATGATGCTTCTCTCACTTTCACTTAGAATGGATAACCACCTAGCTATTTCCGTTTTTCTATCTTCAATGTAAACCTCATAGTGCGGCGCGTTAACTGTCGTGTCTTCAAGTATATCCTGTAAATTATAATCAAATTCACTGCTAGTTTCCTGATCAAGACTATTGTCAAGAGAGGCTGCTTTCTTTAAAAGTATGGAAAGATCAGAGATTTTTTTAGTTGTTGTCTGCATTTTATCTGCAATCTCTTCTGTCGTCGGTGTTCTGTTAAGGTGGAGATTTAATTCCTTGGAACTTTTTAACATTTTATTTATTTCATCAGAGACATGTACAGGTAGCCTGACGACTCTTGACTGATTAATAATTGCTCTTTCGATGGATTGTCTTATCCACCATGTGGCATAGGTTGAAAAACGATAACCTCTCGTGTAATCAAACTTGTGAACAGCTTTGATGAGGCCAATGTTGCCCTCTTCAATGAGATCCTGGAAAGGGAGATCTCTATTAATATATTTTTTAGCAATTTTTACAACGAGACGTAAGTTGGATGATACCATTGTTTGAAAAGCCTTTTCATCTCCAGTGGTTATCTTCCTGGCAAGCGCCTTTTCTTCCCCTGCAGACAATAGCGGAGTTTTTCTGATATCTTTGAGATAAATGGCGAGACTTTCAGATGTTCCTTTTGAATAGCCAGTTTCATTCTGATGCGAGTCAAAAGTTATATTCTTGTGTGTCACCGAACCCATAATAAATGCCTCCTTAATTGAGATCTGTGCTTATGATGAAATCCTGAGATAAAGGATTCTATTATGACATAGTAAAATAATCTTGTCGCGACACATATTGCTTTTTTTGCGACACATATTGCTATTTTATACTTTTTTTGGCTTTTTTCTTGTTTTTTTACTGGGAGGTGGTGGGTTGGGGGGATTCTTTTTTTTTCGATATTCAAGGGGGCTTAAACCTATTGTTTTTTTGAAAGCCCTTTCAAATTGTCTGAGACTGTTAAAACCCACGGAAAATGCAACCTCTGAAATATTTACTTCAAGAGATGCAAGAGTATCTTCAGATTTCTTTACCCGTAAATGACTTAAATAATCTGAGAAGGGAATGCCCATCACTTTCTTAAAGGCCCGCGTGAAATGGTATCTGCTAAGTCCTGCAATATTGGATATCTCTTCCAATGAGATTCGAGTTTTATAATTATCTTTCAAATGTTGAACCGCGCGGCCAATGCCCGATGAGGTTTCAATGTCCTTGTCTATCTTGAAAGGAAGGGCGATTGCTGTATTATTAGTCTGATTTGTAACTTCGCTTCTTACAATCTGGAGAACTCTGTCTCCAAGTTCCTTCGGATTGAATGGTTTAATGAAATAATCAGACACGCCCAGCTTAAAGGCCTTTATTGATACGGTCTCTGAGCCATAACCTGTCATAAAGATGACGGGTGTATCAGGTTTTATATGTTTAAGTTGAGTAAGAACATTGAGGCCGTCAATATCAGGCAGTGAGAAATCGAGGATTATGAGGTTATAATCATTTTTTTTTATTTGTCTGATCGCATCCTGACCGCTTAATGCTGTGTTTATATTAATCCCTTTGCGAGAAAGAATGAGCCCGAGTGTGTCACAAATCATTCTCTCATCATCAACGATAAGGACTTTTCCTTTTTTTTCTTCAGATTCTTTATTGCCGTGAGTCATAATATTTGAATACTCCTCAGAAAGAATGAAACTTAACCTAGCAAATAAGTATTGAATGTTCAAGTAAAAAGGGTGATACAGGATGGGGTTGTCCATTGATTCGAGACGAAAGATGCAGCAGAAAAAGGCTGCTTCTGCTGATTCTTGAGCCCTCAGCGATGTGAACACCAGGTAAACGCTTATTTCATAAAAATGCGGATTTTAGGAATTTGTAGACTAAACTACACATTATTCTATGGCAGTAGTTTTACATTGTCGATGAATATCACCCTCGGTTCAGGCAGGGAGGATACAAAAATTTGAAGGCCCTTGATTCTGGATAAATCCATCTTCCGGTTTCGTGGTGCATTGAGTACCTCTTCAAGATTAATAACGATTTTATTCCAGCCCTTTTGCATTATATATTCGCCGTTATATCTGTCTTCATACCTGTATTTGTTTTCAGTATGACGCTGGTCAAATATTTTGCAATGGATTAAAAGTGATGCCGCTATGGGATTATAGGTACTTAATTGTAAATAGTTATAGCCCTGCCAGTCAGAGGGAAAGTATTTTAGATTAACGCCGGAATACTTGGTTGTAGCCAGGGGGACACGTAAAGAATGACTACTGTTTTCTGATATATCTCTTGTTATTGCAATATCAGTTTTCCCCTGCCATCTTTTGGTCTCGAAGGCTGTCTCAAAATTTGCGAGTATGGGAAACTGCTTTCTAGCCGTCACTTCATCGATTATTGATGTTATTGATGGATAAAAAGAAATGGCCAACAAAAGCAGTGCTGAGATTTGAAAAGCTCTTTTCTTTTTTCTCACAATCATTTTTAAAGACGGTGAAAAGAAGGCAAGCGCCAAAAATGAGCCTAAAAGATCATTTAACAGGTCGCGAAGACTGACTGAACGGAGAGTGAAGCTTTGAAGTATTTCGATGGTAAGACCTACAGCAAATGAAGCGGCTAAAACTGTTGCCCATTGTTTAAAGGCCGAGGCCTTTGATGCCTTACTCCAGTGGTTGACCAGTGCATAGGTCCAGAAAAAGAAAATTAAAATATGTCCCAGATCCCATCCATGTTTATACGACCGGGGGGAATAGTCGTCAAGATCACTCATGAAGAAGAGTGGTAGGCATATAATGGCGGCAAATATTAAAACGTATTTTTTTATCATTAACCCGGATGCCACGCATCATTCTTTGACACTGTCATTGTGTGAAGATATTTTCTGGATTCATTGACTAAGACAGGCCTTTGATTTTATTAGTTGCCGGAAGGATATCGATGTTCATAAATGAAGGATGAGTAGCCATCCCCGGCATGGTGTTGATTTTGTCGATAAGGGGATAAATAAAGCCTGCACCAACGCTGGCCTTGACTTCACGTACCGGCAGAATGAAATCCTTTGGCACACCCTTAAGTTTTGGGTCATGACTCAGGCTGAGAGACGTTTTGGCCATGCAGATGGGCAGATTGCCGAAGCCCATCTTTTCAAAATTAATAATCTGTGCTTCTGCCAGGGGATCATAACTGACATCGCTGGCGCCATAGATTGACTTTGCGATACATTCAATCTTTCTTTTAATAGACCAGTCTAATGGATATAAAAATTTAAAGTTAGACTTTTCCTCGCAGGCGGCAATGACGGCATCAGCCAGTTTTGATGCGCCTTTTCCCCCTTCCGCCCAGTGGTTTGTGACGACGGCGTCCCTTGCTCCCCGGCTCACGGCATACTCGCAAATCATGGCAAGTTCTGCCTCTGTGTCTGAGGTAAACCTGTTTATTGCCACAACGACTGGTATGCCGAATTGCAGCGCATTCCTTATATGTCTTCCAAGGTTGCAAAGCCCCTTTTTGAGAAGTTCAATGTTCTCATCCAGATAGACCTTGTCAATTTCTGAACCGGGAGAGACCTCAGGCCCTCCGCCGTGCATTTTCAGGGCTCGTACCGTTGCTACAAGTACAACTGCATTTGGGGTAAGGCCGGAAGCCCGGCACTTGATGTCGAAAAACTTTTCCATGCCGATATCGGCGCCAAAACCACTCTCTGTCACGACGTAATCAGCGAGCTTGAGAGCCATTTTGTCGACAATGATAGAGGAATTGCCGTGAGCGATATTTCCAAAGGGACCGCAGTGAACAAAGGCCGGCTGGCCTTCCAGAGTTTGCATCAGGTTGGGCATGAGGGCATCCTTGAGAAGAACAGCCACAGCGCCGGCTACACCCAGGTCTTCAAGCGTAACAGGTTTTCCTTTATCAGTAAAAGCAACAACAACTTTACCGATTCTTTCACGCAGATCTTCCATGCTATCTGCCAGAGCAAGTATGGCCATCAGTTCACTTGCTTCCGTTATGTCGAAACCCGTCTTACGGGGGAAGATTGGGCTGGGGGAACCGTCTTTCATATTGATGTCATTGAGGCCGATTTCAATCTGGCGAAGTGATCGGTCACAGACATCAACGACACGATTCCATACAATGCTTTCCGGCTCTATATTCAGCCTGGGGATGCCCTTTTCTAAAAGCGTCTCATCGCTTTGACGGCTTTCGTGATACATTCTCGAATCTATTGCAGCGGCAACCAGATTGTGAGCGATACTGATGGCATGTATATCGCCGGTGAGATGGAGGTTGAAGTCTTCCATGGGGATAACCTGACTATAGCCACCGCCGGCGGCCCCGCCTTTGAGGTTAAAGGTGGGCCCCATGCTGGGTTGCCGAATGCAGCAGGCGGCCTTCGTCCCGGGGACAGAACCCAGCGCCTGGGTAAGCCCAATGACGGTGGTTGATTTGCCTTCGCCCAGAGGTGTTGGTGTGATGGCTGTGACTTCAATGTATTTCCCCTCTGGCCTGGCTTTGATTTTTTCAAGAATATGGAGGCGAATCTTTGCCTTATCCCATCCATAGGGTACAATATCGTCCTTTCCAAGCCCCAGACTTTCAGCTATTTCAATAATCGGCTTGGCCTTTGCCGATTGCGCAATTTCAAGATCGTCGGGCAAGCTTGAAAAGCTGTCTGAATTGATCACGCAGCACTCCTTTTTCTAGAATAAGGATGAAATGTTTAAATGTCATGGAAGGGATTGAGTTTATAAAAACTCAATAATATCAATATTGTTGTCTTTCCGGAAGGTTTTTGTTTTGCTGCAGGCAGGCGCTGAGGTCTTCATACTGACCTTTATCTCTGGAATAGCTGTTTTTATTTGTCTGCTTTTTTAAGAATTTTTATGAAAACATGCTCAGAATACCCCGTGCTGTGCACGGGGATGAATGGCATCCTTATAATCCCCTCTCCCCTGGTGGGAG
>JADFVM010000200.1 GCA_015222555.1 Pseudomonadota bacterium | reverse complement strand
TTAAGAAAGTAAATAGTGCCCGGCCGAAAACTGTTATTTTTCCCAATCTCTGCGTCAGGCTCAAATTATAATCCTCGAAATACCCAATGTATTCCTGTGGTTATAATTTTCGCCTTTCTTGATCTTGGAAAAAATTCCTAGTTTTCGTTCAGACACTAAATGGGTGTATTTTTGAATTTCATAAAAACAAAGGAGGAAGACAATGGAAGCAGGTAAAGCAAGATCACAGGGGTCTCTTAGCCTTTTCGGAAGCCTGGCTGAGATAGGACATAATGTTGAGGAGGACATAAATACATGGTCGCAAGGACTCGCTTTTCATTATTCAAATCTTCTTGACGGTTTGTCAGAGGTTGAAAAAGATAAAAAGGAGCGCATTCTCAAGGACATATGGAGCAATGTAGCAGAAAAAGCCCCTGATGCAATAAAGGAGAAAATTGGAATCAAAGAACCCCTTGATATTGATAAAATTGGAGAGACACTTTCACAAGTTATGATAGATTCGAATCATCCCGCTATCAAGGGTTCTGGAAAGGATATAAATGAATCCATCCTAAACTGGGTCAGGTTTTTCGCCGTCCTGGATTTCAACATTTACTTAAGGTTGGAACATCATCTTGGAACAAAAGATGGGTACCCAATCTACATGGGCCTCTGGGAAAAATTTGCACTATCAGAACTTGATGAAATTAAAAAGGCGGTGGGAATTTCCGGACCTGATGATGTGGATATGGACAAAATTGGCGAACTATCGAAGATCTATTGGGAGGCTATTGCCTGTCCATATAAAGTGACCAAGCACGATGCCAATACCCATGAAGCGGAACTACTTGCCTGTCCTTACTGGGACAATATGCGGGAGATCTTGGGTGAAGACGTGGCCCGATCCATGACTCTAAAATGTGAGGCGGCAGTCTCCGTTAATTATTATGAGGCCATCCTAAAGGCATTGGGTGTATTCGACCGTTACTCCTTTACCATGGATAAGTTTCTGTGCTGTGGTGACGATGTCTGCCGGGTAAGGTTTGAAAAGAGGGCCTAGGGAGGAACTTAAATGATAAGCCAAGAAGAGAAAAAAATTCTGGATGGGGTAGATCCATGGGAAATGTACGAGTTGGACCGTTACCTGTCCCAGGAAATCGGAAGCCGTATGTCAGGCACCGAAGGGGATAAAAAGGCCATCGAGTGGGTGTCGACTTACTTCACCAACCAGGGACTGACGCTCGAACATGATCCGTTCAACACACTCTCCTGGGATTATCGGGGGACCACCTTTGAAGTAGGTCCTCCACTGAACCTCTTGCTGGACTCTCGACCTGCATATTACTCCTATTCCACTGCCAAAGGCGGTGTGGAGGGCGAACTGGTTTTCGTAGGTAAAGGGACAGAGGAGGAGTTTTCTGCTGCCGATGTAAAGGGCAAAATCGTGCTTGTGCAGGCAAGTTCCGCGGATCCTCTTTTCTGGCTGGGAAGTTACAGCAATCGAGCAAGGCGACACGGGGCTGTGGCTTTTGTGGTCTGTAACGGAAGCCCCGTGGCTTTTACCCCATCCCACTCCTACGGACGATGGGACCACAGCCGCGGCTGGCAGCATGAATACCCTTCGAAAGATGAGAGCGTGCCCGTTGTGACCCTTGGCAGCACAGACGCCATGGGATTGCTACACGCGGTTGGGCGTGGGGGCGTTCGCGCTAAAATAGAAGTAGAATGCATAACCGAACCTAGAGACGGCGTCAACATTCGGGCTTTCATGCCCGGCACAGAAAAGCCGAAGCAGAGAGTACTCATCCACGCACACCGAGACGACGGAGCCTGCAATGGTGCCAATGACAACGGCTCGGGTGCCGTTGTCATCATGATGCTGGCAAAGATTATGTCCAAGCTCCCGGCACCGAAGCGCACAATTGAAATTATTTCAACCGGCTCAGAGGAAGGCATTACTGATGGGATGGTGCAGTACATCGTCAACCGTGAAAAGGAGGGAACATTGCTTGATGCGGTGGCAGCCTTCAACATCGACATGGTAGGGGTGGGAGGACCAGCCCGCATTGTGGATGGCGGCACCTATCCGGACCAGCCCGACCATCAGGTAAAGCATAATAAGGAGCTCAATGACTTTGTTGAGACCGTGGGGAAAGAGATTGGCGTGCATTTAGGCCACCTCTGGGGCAGTTGGGGCACCCCCGAGGAGGGGCACCTAAACGAGCATGGTGTGCCCGCCATGTGCATTTGGAAGGCCGACGACCCCAACTACCACAGCGACAATGAACATGTTGACAACATTGATTGGAATGCGGTTAAAGCCGTTGCTCAGGTTATCGGCGTATCCGCCTGGCGGGTAGCCAATGACACTAACATTGTTTTCCCGCGGTGATTGGCTGGATGCGCCGGTAAAGCGCAAAGACGGTCAGCCATTGAAGAAAACCCACAGGTAGCTGAGGGAGTCAATGTGTACTTTACAGACTTGGCGCACAAAGCGATAGCCGAATGTATAGGCTTGCCATATGTGTCACTATCTTAATTAAGTTGCAGAAAGGAGGGGATAACAATAGGAACAAAGAGGCCATTTAGAAACATAAACAAATTTTGTTTAAGAAACTTTAAAAGGAGGTAAACTATGACTTGTAATAAATGCGCAAAGGATATACGGAATGACAGCTTCATCGAGAATATGAGAGAAATCATGGAGATCCATCCTGAGTATACATGGGAGAAGGCTTACAATGATGCCATGGTACTTTGGACGCTTCATGACTATTCTGCCTTTAAGGTCATGGAAGAGGAGGTAGGAAAGGATAGGGCCCCTCAACTCTACGCCAGGATGTGGGAAGTGCGCTCAGAGCTGGAGTGGCCTGGCCTCTGCGAACTCATCGGCAAGAAGCCCGAGGATAAGGACTGGACCA
This sequence comes from Pseudomonadota bacterium, assembly GCA_015222555.1. GTDB lineage: Bacteria > Desulfobacterota > JADFVX01 > JADFVX01 > JADFVX01 > JADFVM01. Next base: position 1,230 of record JADFVM010000200.1, on the reverse strand, counting down.
TCCACGATATTGCCCAGATCATGATCAAGAGCTTTGCTCTTTTCGGCAATCCCATGGAGATAGTGGAGGACACAGAGGACAGGGTCACTCTGCGCTGTTACGATTGTCCGTACACTACCCAGGTGATCTGGAACCTGCTTCCCCCTGAAGAGGCAGAAACATATAACCAGAAGATCCAGGTGGACTGTAATTATGCCATCTTTGAGACGTACCTGAAGCTGGCTGGCCTGTTCGGTCAATGGGTGTTCAACTTCCCCTCTCAGCTCTGCCTTACCAATCAGTACTGTGAATTCGGCTTTATTAGAAGTAAACTTAATAGGACGCCTTAAGAAATAGGTCTCTTACAGATTATTCCTGTGATGAGTCGTGACCTGGGAAGGGATGGTGAGAGGGATTAGAGGCCTTATTTACCATCCCTTCTTTTTTTTGCAGATCATGCAAAAAATGAAAAGGCTTCCTTTTCTGCACGAAGCAGGCCTTCAAGGTTAGCTGGTAATTGGCTGTAGAGCCTGGAAAGATTGTCACGGCCAATTCTCTCATAATTTGCTCCCAAAAAACGACACCTCCCCCGTATAGTCTCACATCTTATGGCCGCTGAAAAATACATTTGAGTCACGGTAGCTGCAAAATTCAACAAACTCTATAGGTCCAGTAAGGTTTTTACAAGATAATCTTCATTGGACTCCCGCAGGCTGCAAAAAAACTGCATTGGGGAGCAGTTGATAAGGCTATAAGAATCTGCAAATAGCTCAGTACTATTTCGCCTTTTGCCCTGGGGCAACGAAAACGATAAGTTGTGAATTCGCTCTTTTTTAAAAAAATTAAATAAAAGTGTTGACATTGATAGAATTTACTATGTATAGAGTGTCCAGTATATAATGACGGTTTTTGTGCTGTTATTAAAACCTTTTTCTTAACCGGGCCTGCGTAAAGCATGCTGGAAATAAACTTTTTTTAAAAGGAGAGATGTATGGCTGCGAAGAAAACGACAAAAAAGGCAAAAGCAAAGAACGTAACCCCAAAACGGAAAGTGACGGCAGTAAAAAAGCCAATGACCAAATCTGCCATTATTAATGAGGTTGTCGGGAAGACAGATCTGACAAAAAAACAGGTCGCCTCGGTGTTTGACGAACTGGGAATCATCATCGAACGCCACATCAAGAAACGGAGTACGGGCCAGTTCACCTTGCCAGGGCTCTTGAAGATTGAGGTGAAACGAAAACCTAAGAC
>JADFVM010000199.1 GCA_015222555.1 Pseudomonadota bacterium | reverse complement strand
TTGTTACATGTTAATAAATAGTTTCAGGAGAATAGTATGGCTTCAGATGTTAATGATTTAACAATGGATTATGAAGAAGATGGAATTTTAATTGTCAAGGAGCTGGACAAGGAGATTCTTTCCAAAGGTGCCTGGGCAACAGTGATGTTCAGGTACCAGAAGTGGGACAAGCGTAAAAAAGAATATGGATCGGATAGTTATGCAATTCGAAGATATCAGAAAGTCCATGGCGAGTTTATGCAAAAATCTAAATTTAATATTTCCAGCAGCAAGCAGGCGGAAAAGATTGTTGAAGCCTTGCAGGGATGGTTGAAAGGATAAGTTACAAGTTTGATGAACTCGTAAAAAGTCCCGGCACGTCATTGCGAGGAGTGTAACGACGAAGCAGATAGCACCCTTAAAAGCAGGGCACTCTTTTCAGTACTCGCTCGGAGTCTAAAGTTTATACCCTGTTTTTAAGGGTGCTTACCTGACGGGTATAAACACCCTTAAAGGCAGGCTACAAGCTCCGACTTCGAGAAAACAGTCTAAAAGGCACTAAAGGCAACTATGAAAAAAATACGATTGTTCGAACCATACTCTTTAAAGGGAGTAGACTTTAAAAATCGAGTAGCAATGGCTCCCATGTGTCAGTATTCTGCTGAAAATGACGGAATACTGCAGGATTGGCATCGCGTTCATTATACCTCCAGGGCAATTGGTCAAGTGGGGATGATTATTACTGAGGCAACAGCGGTGGAACCCCGGGGTCGGATTTCCGGCCATGATTTAGGAATATGGGATGATGCCATGATAGCACCGTTTTCCGATCTGGTGCGACAGGTTCAATCCCATGGTTGCAAAATAGGGATTCAAATTTCCCATGCTGGGCGTAAGGCAGCCTTGCCGGGTGAAACAATTGTGGCACCCAGTTCTATCCCTTTTAGTGATCAATTTCCAGTGCCGGTGGAATTAATCGAATCGGAAATCAGGATTATTGTATCAGCTTTTGGAAATGGGGTCCGGCGAGCGGTTGAGGCAGGTGTTGATTTTATTGAAATTCATGGGGCTCACGGTTACTTAATTAATCAGTTTTTGTCTCCCCTGACCAATAAGAGAGTGGATGCCTACGGTGAAGATCGCTCGCTGTTTCTCAAACAAGTACTGGAGGAAGTGCACAAACACATTCCGAAAGAAATGCCGGTTTTTTTGAGAGTATCGGCAGAAGATTATGTGGAAGGTGGGATTCATCCCGAAGAAATTTGTCGGTTACTGGAGTCGGTAAAAAAACTAATCGACTTAGTGCATGTCAGTTCCGGCGGGGTGGTGGAAAATGCAGTCATTAAGTTTTTTCCTGGATATCAGGTTGCTTTTGCGGAAACAATAAAAAAGCAATTGCAACTACCCGTCATGGCAGTTGGAATGTTGGAATCACCCGAATTGGCAGAAAAAACTTTAAACAATGAAGAAGCAGATCTAATCGCCCTGGGGCGAGAACTACTTAGAAATCCCTATTGGCCGTTGCAGGCTGCAAAAACACTGGGAGAAGATATTAAGTGGCCAGAGGCGTATCAAAGAGCTAAAACCTAACCTGAATTTTAAGAGTTTCTCCTGCGCCGGTGATATCGTTTGAATTCAGCGGTGCCGCTTTTTGGCAGGCGCTAGAATGATTTGTTGTCTGCTCGCCTTTTAGCTTCAAGGCGGCTTAAAGGCATCGCACGGCATCAAATCCCCACAGACAGTGGCCGCAGGGAACCTCAATACCAAAACAATCGTTGATAAAGGGTTCAGTCTCACCAGTGATGTCCGGACATGGTCCTAATGTACA
>JADFVM010000198.1 GCA_015222555.1 Pseudomonadota bacterium | reverse complement strand
CGCCCAGGAAAAAGTGGACAATATCCTCATCAATGAGTGTACTGAGGGCAGCCGGCTCTTTAATGATATTGTAATCAAGACCGGCAAATAAATGTAGCTCCTCATGCGACTTCGATAATGCAAGTCCAAAGCTATAATCAAACTCTCCCGAACCTGTGCCATCCTCATATTGACCTGTCGGGAGTTTTATCCCCATACGGGCGGCCACTGCAGGCTGTCTGCCACTGTCATCAATTAAACGCCACTTCAGGTCCACATTGCTATCTGATAACTTCAGCCCATGAGAGGGAAAATCAAAAAGGGCCTGGCCATTGACTTTATAGGAGTAATCGAATATTCCATCAGGGCTATTTTCCCGACCACCATTGGGAAAACCAAAAAAATCGTGATAATCCTGTATGGGCCCATCCAGCTTCCCCCCATTAAAAGCGAGCATTGGTATTTCGACATGTATATCAATATCTTTATAAACACCATAGGTCAGGTTAAAAGCAGTGCGATATATTTCCATATCGTATAGCAATATGGAATTCCCGGCACTGTGCCGTTCATAAATATTTGATATGTCAAAATCTAGTCTGAAATTATATCTACCCCGTCCCAGTGATCCGGCATCAGTGACAGGCATAACGTAATAAAGATTTAATAAAGGCGCCTGATTTCGTCCATAAAGAGGTCCCAGGTTGACATTATCCCTGGCGTAAGAGTCAGCATACTGATCGGAAAAGGCCTTAATGGCCAAGCCCTGGATAGAGGAATAAATTAATATAATTATTAAAAGTTTATAAGAAATTTTCATTGAAAATGAGGGCGTAATAAGGAAGTTCGGATGAAATAGCATTATAAAATGCATTGCATTGTCCTGCAAGACAAACTGTTGACCTACTCATACAAACAGTCATTTTTAATACCTTGATCCGCCAGTAAGGCCTGACTCTTCTAAAGTTTTTAAAAAAGCTGACCGATAAACTATATTATAACTGGAAAAAGAAATGTACTATTCTCGGCGTTCCATCTCATGTTCAGACCATGAAGAGGACTTGACTCTTCACATTTTTAAAGAAGCGGTATCTCCTATCTATTCAGATTACCATTGTACGCTTGCCTAAGGATGTTTTCAGCATAGTCTTGACAATGGGTATTTTCTGACCTACTATAGTATTCAAAAGTTCTTCTGTCTTTCATTACATCCTATAGGAGTCTGATCATGAAAAAAACATTTAAAATCTTATTGTCGCTACTTTTTATTAGCACCCTCCTATCTGCGTCATACGGGGCAGCGGAGAGTTATAAAGATATCTCTCCTCGCCAGGTTAAGAATATGCTGAATAAGGGTAAAAAAGGCGTGATGTTGCTAGATGTGCGTACTAGTGGAGAATATAAGACCGGTCATTTAAAGAATTCCATCCTCATACCGATCCAGGTCTTAGAAAAGAGGATAAATGAGATATCTGCCTTTAAGGATAAAGAGCTAATCATTTATTGCGCCGTTGGTGGAAGAAGCAGCAGGGCCGCTACCTACCTAACAAACAACGGGTTTAATAAAGTCTATAATATGAGTGGCGGGATTAACGCCTGGTCCAGGCTGGGTTATGAAATAGAGCAATAGGCCTTTCAAGCGGCCTCATTCTACTCCTTCTCCTTTACCTCGATCTTCTCGGCTTGCTCTTTTTTGGTGGGCCTTTTCTTCGCAACGGGCTTCTTTTCAGTTTTATTTTCCGGCTTCTTTGTTACCTTTCTTTTAGCAGGCGTCTTTTTTACAGCCGCTGGCTTTGGTTTTTCATCTATCCGCCAGGTTGAGAGGATACCTTCTTCAAGCCATAAAAAGTCATTATCCAGAAAGCTTCTTGCAATCTTGTATTCGGACTTGTCATCATTACAGTAGACTGCACTGTGTAAGGCTCTTATCTTCCTTCTTGATCTTTTACAGAAAGCATCGGCCAGATCAAGGGGCGTTTTATCCTGCCTGTTTTTATCATAGAGCATTTGCGCCCGTGAAATAACAGCTACCATGGCAAAAAGTTCCGTCCCCATATCAACGATCCGTCCCAATACACGCTGTTTTTTTTCAAGACCGGCCTGATACCGCGCCATGGCATGGAAAAGTGTTCGGGCAAGACATCGGGTTTTCCTTTCCACATATTTCATCTGGCAGTAGAGGTTACCGGAAAAGTTGTGTTTGCCTGGGATGGAACTTTTTACAAACCACAATTTTGGATACCACGTAACGTAGTATTTCGCCGCCGAAGTCATGTCCATTTTTCCTGTCAGGGGTGATAATTTGGCAATTTTCATATGCGGATCGAGGGCTTCTCTGGCAATGAAGAGATGCATAATGTCTGTTGTGCCCTCAATAATTGTGTTAATTCTTGCGTCCCTTAACATTCTTTCCACAGGAATCGCTTCTTCACCCCGGCCTTTCAGTGATAAGGCAGTCTCATAACCTCGGCCTCCTCTTATCTGAAGGGTTTGGTCCACAATTGACCAAAGCCGCTCCGTTGTAAAAAGCTTTGCCAGCGCAGCCTCCAACCGAATATCAACCTCACCCTTGTCTGCCATAGAAGAGGTAAGCCAGGCTATTGACTCAATGGCAAAGGTATCTGTTGTAATTTCCGCAATTTTTTCAGCCACCGCCTCATGACGCCCCACGGGAGCACCCCATTGATGACGCTCATTGGCCCATTTTCTCGCGATGGCAAGGCACTGTTTTGCCACGCCGGAAGAGCCTGCGGGAAGTGTAAGTCTGCCTGTGTTCAGAGTCATGAGAGCCAGCTTGAGCCCCTTACCCTCACCCATGAGGATATTCTCTCTCGGCACCTTAACATTCTTAAAACTTAATAGACCGTTTTGAAGACCATTCAGCCCGAGAAAGCGGCAGCGGTGTTCTACAGTAAAACCTTCTGAGTCCTTTTCCATAATAAAGGCAGTAATTTTTGTTTTTTCAGGATCGTCGGTGGGCGTTCTTGCCATAACAATAAGAATATCTGCATTTGGCCCATTTGAAATCCAGAGCTTCTTGCCATTAATTAGAAAGTGCTTGCCATCCTTTGTTGGCGTAGCCGTTGTCGTCATTTTGGAGGGGTCAGAACCTACACCCGGCTCTGTTAGGGCAAAGGCAGATATCTCACCCTTTGCAAGCCGTGGCAGATATTTCTTTTTCTGCTCATCTGTACCGAACAGTTTAAGGGGTTGAGGAACGCCGATACTCTGGTGGGCAGAAAGGAATACAGCCGTTGATCCGCAATGACTGGAGATAAGTTCAATAATTCGGCCATAATTGTACTGGCTTAGACCCAGGCCTCCATATTCTTTGGGAATTTTAATGCCAAAAAGTCCCATCTTCTTGAAGCCGGCAATGACCTCTTTGGGGAGATCGCCCTTTGCATCGACTTCATCGGCATCCAGCTTTTCTGCCAGAAAGATCTTCAGTTTCGCAAGAATTTCATCCCCTGCTTCTTTATCTTCCTTTGATTGCTCGGGATAGGGAAACACCAGTTCGGGTCTGAACTTCCCCATGAAAAGATCACCCACAAAACTTGGGTATTTCCAAGCTTCTTCTCTTGCAGACTCCGTTACCTCGAGGGCCCGTTTCTGATCTCTTTCATTTATGCCCCTTCCCTTAATCTCAGCCATTTTTTTACTCCTGCAAAGTTATTATTAAAATTGAAAATCAAATCAGACTCAGATCAACAAGGATTTTCCTTTCCTTCTCTTCCCGTTAAAACGCAGCCGAGTGAAGCTTTTGACTGTGGAAGAAGGTCACAAGCTGCCTGAGCGAAGCGAGTTCTTGTGACCGCCGAAGGCAATTGCGGAACGAGGGAAGCCAAAGGCCAAGTTTAGTAACTTAGAAATAATTTTCTGTGCTTTTGGGAGAGAAAATTATTTCGTGAAGGCACTTATCCGGTTTATCCTGACTTGGGCGGCCTTTCTTTTGTTACTTTTCTTTGTCCGCAAAAGAAAAGTAAACATCCTTAAGGCAAAACCTTTTTTTCTGTAATCTTGCCCAGAGGACGGCGATCAATAACTTCTTAACCCTTTCCAAGTTCCTTTGACCGTTTCGTTGCTGCCTCAACGGCAGAGATAACAGCAGATCGAAAACCCTTTTCCTCCAGTTTTGCCATTCCCGCAATGGTTGTACCGCCCGGAGATGTTACCATATCTCTTAACTCGGCAGGGTGCCGGTTTAATTCAATGACGGCCTTTGCCGCCCCATAAACGGTATTGCTGGCAAGCATACTGGCAATCTCTCTCGATAAACCTGCCTTGACTCCAGCGTCGGATAACGCCTCTATAAAGGTATAAACAAAGGCAGGCCCGCTGCCACTTAAACCTGTGACGGCATCCATTAAAGTCTCATCCTCAATGATGACGGCCTTTCCCACCGCCTCAAAGATGGCCAGGGCCGCTGACTTCTCCTCGTCAGTCACATTGGCTGAGGGACAAATGACAGAGGCGCCTGCAAGAACAAGGGCCGGCGTATTTGGCATTACCCTTACAATCTTTGCCCCCTCTTTAAGCCTTGAGGCTATCTTATCTATCTTGATTCCGGCGGCAATGCTCACAATGAGTTTTGCCTCTGAAATTTCGGCACGGATATCATCCAGAACTTCATCAATGCCCTGTGGTTTAACGGCAAGGATAATGATGTCAGAGCGGCTGGCCACTTCAAAATTTTTACTGTGACCCTCTATGCCATAACCCTCGACGACGACATTAAGACGCTCTATGTTCTTGTCACTGGCAGTAATTTCCGTCTCCTTCACCTGCCCTGATTTGATAAGGCCTTGGATAATGGCCTCTGCCATGTTTCCTGCGCCAAGAAAACCGATCCTCTTCCCTTTAAGCATATTTAAAATGTCCCTTTACTTTAATAGTTTACAGATCCCTGATAAAAACAACTATATCCTCAATGAATAACTCTTTCAATGAAAAAAGTGCACCCTATTTGAGGAGGTATTCAGGAATTTTATGCAAGTCGATGCCAAGTGCCGCTTTTCCTGACGTGTATATGGCCAGGGTAACTAAGACAGCACCTATTAAATTTAATAAAAGACCGACTCTGGCCATTTCAGCCACCTTTATTCGACCCGTGCCGAAGATAATGGCATTGGGCGGTGTGGCCACGGGAAGCGCAAAGGCACATGAGGCGGACAGTGTTGCCGGCACCATTAAGAGTAAGGGGTCGACTTTAATGGCAATTGCAAGCCCTGCCAGTATGGGGAGTATCATCTCTGTCGTTGCCGTATTTGAGGTAAGCTCTGTAAGAAATGTCACGGTTAAACATATGGCCAGAATAAGAATGGCGGGCTGCACCCCGCCAAGACCCGCCAGTGCGTCCCCCACCCATAAGGATAGACCTGATGCCTTAAAACCACCTGCCAGGGCAAAGCCCCCACCGAAAAGAAGGACAATGCCCCAGGGAAGCTTCGAGACTGTCCCCCAATCCATTATTTTCTCTCCGCCCTCACCTTTTGCAGGTATGAGAAAAAGGATGAGGGCCATCATTATTGCCACCGTTCCATCATCGACCATTTTGGGATGTTGAAGTAAAGCTGACCATCCCGGCACTTTGAGATCACCGATGGAGATTCCACTTCGTGTGAGCCATAATAGAGCCATGGACGTAAATACAATTAAGACCATTTTCTCTTCATAAGCAAAGGGACCAAGCTTGTTATACTCCGCTTTGAGAAGGTTGCCATCGACGCTAAAGTCCGACTTTCGAGGGCAAAAGATAGTTGAAAGAAATCCCCAAACAAGAAGAAAAAAAACAATTGAGAGCGGCAGGGCAAAGGCAAACCATGCTGCAAAACTGATCTCGGGAGCAGAAGGGAAGTATATGCTGTAAATTCTGGCAAATGAAAGGTTGGGAGGCGTCCCTATTAATGTAGCCATCCCTCCTATGGAAGCGGCATAGGCGACCCCCAGCATAAGAGCAAGAGCAAAGCGGTGCGCTTTCACGTCTTCGATATTTTCTTCGAGCTTAAGAATGATAGCCAGAACAATGGGAACCATCATCATGGTAGTCGCCGTATTGGATATCCACATGGAGAGAAAGGCTGAGGCAAACATGAAGCCGAAAAGAATTCTGCGTGGACTGGCGCCCATGAGAAGAATTACCTTCAATGCAATCCTTTTATGTAGAGACCACTTTTCCATGGCCAGGGCCACGATGAAGCCGCCAATAAAAAGAAAAATGACATGATTAAAATAGAGAGGGGCAACCTTCTTTCCCGTCATTATTCCAAGAAGAGGAAACAAGGCAACAGGCAGCAGAGCAGTTACAGCAAGCGGTATAGCTTCCGTTATCCACCAGATGGCCATCAAAATCGCAATGGCAGCCATCTTTGTGATTTCCGGATGTTCCGGATCCAGATCGACAAAAATGAGAAAGAGTAAGGTTATGAGAGGCGCAACAATAATAGCCAGATTCCTTAACCTGATTGCGTTATGAGACGGATTACTGCTATGGACCAAAAAAGAGTTCCTCCCCAACTATCGAAATTGTACCAGTATAAATCCCCCTTGATTCCACCTTTCCAGAGAAAATAGACATTACTCAAGTTCCTCCAAGCCGTTCAGGCATGATTGAATCCGCATTACCTTCAATCTGCCGACCTCTGGCCGGATCAGAGGAGATTGTGCTTCCCTCGACCACTATTTTATCGTCAATAGAAAGTGCTAATAAGGCCGAGGGATCAACCTTTGCACCATTCAGATAAGCAGCCCAGTGAAGGTGAGGACCAGTGGCTCTGCCTGTGGCGCCAACGAGGCCGAGGATATCCCCCTTTGCGACCTCTTCACCATGATTAACGAGGATCCTGGAGAGATGCATGTAAATTGTGGAAAGGCCCTGACCGTGATCAATAACTACAACTTTACCTCCAAAATAATGATTGTCTACAAGAACAACCTTCCCCCCGTTAGAACTCCTTATCCTTGTTCCCGAATAGGCCTTTACATCAACACCGGAATGGGGGTTTTTCTTTATGCCATTCAATATTCGTCGTGCCCCGAAATTAGGAGTCAATTTGCCTTTAACAGGCATAAGAAAGTCTCCATTCCACCATCTTTTCCTGCTCACATTTTTTCTTATCTCTTGGAGAGAATGACTTTCCCTTTTAATCCTTTTCAAGGTCACATCATCATAGGTAACCATTTTATCGGGAAGAGTCAGTCTCTCTACCTTATAATTTCTGGAATGGACATTAAAACTCAAGACACTTTGATTCAATTCACCATCACCTCTTCCAAAAATATAGAGGTCATATTCCTGAACTTTTTGATTCAGATCCATGCCGATAAGAGCACTGAAGTCCCTGCCATCCTCACTCTCAAAATATACCCTTTTCCCATCAAACTCACCGCTAAGACGTGTTAAAGGAGCAGGGCTTTTCGCCTTTACCAGTATAACATCCCCCTGTTTTACCGCGCCCCCCTTGCCCGGAGCTTCCAGCTGGACGTCCAGAGCTTCAACATTACCCGAATATAAAAGAACTGCAAAGACTAGAATCAAGGTTGAGAGTATCTGTTTCATATCGCCTCTCTTAAAAGGGTCTTTGCTTCACCGACAGCATAAAGAGAACCGGTGATAGTAAGAAAAGAGCTTGTCTTTGCCAAAGCCATCCCCTTCCTTATGGCTGCTGTGAAATCAGGAACAAGAATCAATCCATATTTTTTTACCAGATCACTTGCGAAAGATATTTTCACATCGGCATTAAAGGCCCTTTCATGACATGACCTGGTAAGAATAATCCCTGCGGCAACCTTGGTCAATTCCTGTAAAATTCCATCCACATCCTTATCCTCCATAAAAGCAACAACAAATGTCCCACTGGCTCCCTGAAAATAACCTTTAATAGCATTGACCAGCATTCGCGCTCCTTCAGGATTGTGGGCACCATCCAGGATTACGTAAGGCTGCGTTGTTACCACTTCAAACCTGCCGGGCAAATAAGCATCGCGGATACCTTTTTGAACATCTCTTTCATATAACTTTACACCTATATTCGTTAATACCTCTAATGCCGCCAGAGCAACGGTGGCATTTTCTTTCTGATGATCCCCATAAAGCGAAGAACGGAGTTTTTCAAAAATCATCTCTCTGCCACGATATCTGAAATCATCATTGACATTGATTTTTTGAAAATCCCGGCCATAAACTAACAAAGGCGCTTTTTTTTCGGAGGCCACCTTCTTAATAACAGAGGCCACAATGTCAACCTGCCCTGACATCACAACAGGCGTATCCTCCTTTATAATTCCTGCTTTTTCCATGGCGACCTTGTCCAGACTATCACCAAGATAATCAGCATGGTCCATTGAAACCGGTGTAATAACAGACACGAGAGGAGACAAGATATTTGTTGCATCAAGCCTTCCTCCAAGACCTGTTTCGATGACGGCAAAATCGACATCCATTTCGGCAAAATAAACGAAGGCAAGTGCCGTTGCAAATTCAAAATAGGTTGGAGACAAAGAAGGCATCTGCTCTGCTGCCTTTCTTACCTTGACTGAAATCTCATCTATTTTATGCTGAGCGATATGTTTATCATCGATTTTTATCCTTTCAGAAAAGGTTTCAAGATGGGGAGAGGTATACAAAGCGGTCCGGTATCCACTTGCCGTTAATATACTCGAAATGAATGCCGCCGTAGAACCTTTGCCATTTGTACCGGCAATATGAATAGATTTGAACCTTTCATGGGGATTGCCCAGCCTCTCCAGTAATGAACGTGTTTTGTCAAGACCAAGGTCTATTTTTGAAGGATCCAGACGACTGAGTTGATGTAAATCATTTGCGAGCATATATCTGCCAATTTACAGAATTAAATTCATTATCACTTGTTCATTTTTTTGATATTGATGCATTTTAAAATATGGCGGGGTGTTAGTCAATAAAGGTAGTGAGTGAAATGGAAAGAAAGAAGATAAGACATATTGCTCATAAAAGAATTTAAGAGGAAAGAACAACCCTGTTTCTGCCTTTAACTTGGCCAGATAAAGCGCCTTGTTTGCCTCGTCTATCACCCTTAGTGTATTTCTCAGCATAAGTGGAGACTCCGATACTGACAGTAACCTTCCCTGAAGGCTGGCTTTCTCCCCCTTCAAATTGATAGTTTCAACCGCCTGTCGCATCTTTTCAGCAACACAGCGTGCACCTGCAATATCCGTGATGAATCTTTAGTTGGAAATGTTAACACAAAGAGCGTTCCTTTTCCAACGACACTTTTCATGTACCTCCTCGGGCATACCTAGCCCATTATCCCTGACCTTGATTTCAATTTTACCTGAATCTAACATAACAAAGTGGTTCTTAGCCCTACCGTTCCCAGTTTTCCATCCATAGCCTGAGCATGAAGTTCATAAGAAACTGCTTATAGTGAAGTGGCGTACAGGGACTATCAACGACCAGACTTCGCAGGCAAGTTTCTTGATAACTGGGTGACCAGAACCTTACAGACGTATCTGGAACCGATGAAGAAAGTAGCTCGCATGCTGCGCAACCACAAACCGCTGATTCTCAACTGGTTCAAGGTCAAAGGGAGAGTCTCCAGCGGTGCGGTAGAGGGCTTGAACCTCAAGGCAAAACTCACTATGAGAAAAGCTTACGGTTTCAAGACCCTTAAGTGCTTAGAAATCGCGCTATATCATACACTTGGCAAGCTGCCGGAACCTGAATATCACCACAGAT
>JADFVM010000197.1 GCA_015222555.1 Pseudomonadota bacterium | reverse complement strand
TCAGGGCGACATTGAATACCTCAATCAGATAAGGCATGTTGTAGACCTCCCCCTTCTAAGGAAAGACTTTATCATAGACGAGTACCAGGTTGTTGAGGCCCGTGTCTACAGCGCTGACGCCATCCTGTTGATTGCCACTGTTCTGCCTGAAAAGGAGCTTAGGCATCTCTATAACCTGAGTAAGGCCCTTGATATGGATGTACTGGTGGAGGTGCATGATAAAAAGGACCTGAAAAAGGCGCTTAATATCGGTGCCGAGATTATCGGCATCAATAACCGGGACTTGAAGAAATTTAAAACCGATATCAATACAACGATAACTCTTGCCAAGGGGATTCCTGAAGGCAGGATTATCGTCAGTGAAAGTGGCATTAACACGAAAGAGGACATTGAAACACTTGTCACTAATAGTGTTCATACTTTTCTCATCGGCGAGGCGCTCATGAGAGAAGAGGATCCAGGTGAAAAACTCAAGGAGCTTTTGGGATGATAAGGGTGAAGGTATGCGGTATTACAAGGCTTGAAGACGCCCTTGCTGCGGCCGGGTATGGTGCTGATGCCCTGGGCTTTGTCTTTTATAAAGAAAGTCCAAGATTTATTGCTCCTGAGGATGCCGCTCAAATTGTAAAAAAGATCCCGCCCTTTATTACGCCTGTGGCGCTCTTTGTTAACGAAGAGGAAGTTAAAGCAAAGGCGATACTCCAATCAACAGGTATTTCTGTTATTCAGTTTCATGGCGATGAAACACCCGCTCATGTTTCGTCATTTAGCCAGAGGACGATCAAGGCGATAAGGATAGAGAATGAAGCGTCGCTGAATGCAGTCCATGACTACGACGTAAATGCCTTTCTCCTGGATGCCTACTCTCCTGATCTTTATGGTGGAACGGGTGCTACCTTTGACTGGGATCTGTTAAAGGAAATCAATTTTTCTGAACGGATCATCCTGGCCGGTGGTCTCAATCCTGATAATGTCGCCGACGCGGTAGAAAAAGTAACGCCTTATGGTGTGGATGTAAGCAGCGGGATTGAGATCTCTCCAGGAATAAAAGATCATCAGAAGATGAAAACATTTATTGAAATTGCAAAAAATGTAGGGTACCTTTAATAATCCGGCATCCAGATATTTGATTCCACTGCAAAAAAGCCTGTTTTGCCACAGAGGTCACCGAGAACATAGAGTCACTAATTGTAATAAAAAGGTTTCTCAGAAACCTCTGTGTGCTCTGTGGCTGAGAATAAGGTTTTTGAAGTTGAATCTATGTAAATCTGAATGAAATACGTTTTTATAAAATCTTATAGAGGATCAATAAAGTCATTTGGAAAATATTATTTTGGCTTCCGCCTCTCCAAGGCGTCAGGAGCTTCTTTCAAGTGTTGGAATAAAGTTTAGAGTTGAACCCAGCAATGTCGATGAAGAGCCGATTTTCGATGAATCCCCCCAAGAGCACGTGTCGAGATTAGCCTCTGCAAAAGCAAAAGAGGTTGCAGGCAGAGTGAAGCAGGGTGATGAAGTCTGGGTTCTGGGAGCAGATACCATAGTCATTATTGATGGTGAACTGCTGGGTAAACCGGAGGGAAGGGTGGAGGCCCTGCATATGCTTAAGAAACTCTCCGGTCGTATGCATAAGGTAATTACAGGATACAGTATTTATAATCCGTCAAGGGATGAGGAAATTAAAAGAGCAGTGGAAACAACGGTGAAGTTTAAAGACCTCACCGATGATGAGATCACGGGTTATGTGGCATCGGGCGAACCGATGGACAAGGCTGGCGCCTATGCGATTCAGGGGCTGGGTGCGTTCATGGTTGAAGAGATTAAGGGCTCCTACTCCAATGTTGTCGGGCTGCCCATATGCCAGGTTGTTAATGATCTTGAAGAAGCGGGCGCTGTCAGGTTATTCAGATAATGTCTCAATTAGAGGAAAATCTAGTCAATGTCAGATCGAGCATCACTGAAGCGGCCCAGAAAAGTGGACGCAGGCCCGATGACGTTCGCCTTGTGGCCGTCTCCAAAACGATGGGGGCGGAAAAGGTCGCTGAGGTCCTGCGGTCAGGGCAGACACTGTTTGGTGAGAATAAGGTGCAGGAAGCGAGAGAGAAGATTCCACTCGTTGGCGGTGATGCCGAATGGCATATGATCGGCCGTTTGCAAAAAAACAAGGCAAAGTACATCCCGGGTCTCTTTACCACAGTTCATTCGGTTGACAGTTTTGAGCTGGCTGAGGCACTTAATCTTGCGATGGCTAACGCCCTTGAAAGAGGGAAGGGCTTGAAATCTGAAATTCTCCATATCCTCATTCAGGTAAATATTGCCATGGAAGAAAGCAAGGGCGGCGCTACGGAGACAGAACTCATCAATCTCATTAAGAAGATCTCAATACTTTCGCACCTTAAAATTAAAGGCCTCATGATCATCCCTCCATATTCTGAAAATACCGAAGAAACAAGAGCTTATTTTAAAAAGCTCAGGCAACTTAGAGATAAGATCGCAGTAATGAAACTTCCTAATGTAGACATGGAAGAGCTATCCATGGGAATGAGCCATGATTTTGAAGTGGCCATCGAAGAGGGCGCCACGCTGGTAAGAGTAGGTAGCGCCATATTTGGTGAGAGAAACACTGCTTGAGGGTAACATTACTGATGACTTCCCAAAATAATTTCCGCTTGTGGAAGGGTGGTGATCTCGATGGTTTTTCCGTCCTTTTTGTTGACAACCTGAGTCAACGCATCCTTCGCTCTCGTCGAGGGTAAATATAAACATGCCGGCATGTTGTCACTGGTTGCGGCATTAATCAGTGCGACCGGTATCATCCATGGCTATAAACTAACTGGTGGGGCCATAGTCAATGCCTATGCTCCCATTCACACCTGTTGTATCAGTTGGGTATTTTTTCTGCCGTAAATACCTGATAATTTCCACCAAAAAATCTGTTTTTTGTTGTCTTCCAGTGATGTAATGTCTCCTCATTGAGAATTTGATGGGCATTAAAATCATCCCACATTTCATTGGCATAGGGCTCAAATGCTTTAAAAAAACAACGGCCCGAGACTCTCAGAATCCAGTGAGCCGGTTTATGGAATTCCGCAAATATCAGTCTCCCCCCGGGTTTTAAGACCCTTGCCGCTTCCTTAAGTGAAGCTACTTTCTTTTCAAAAGGCAGTTCGTGAAAGAGGAAAAAGATAAGCACGTAATCAAAGGATTCGTTCTTGTGGGCGATATTGATGGCATCTTCAAGTAAATAACTGCAGATTTTGGCGGCATTATTCTTTTCCAGCTTCCTTTGTGTATGTTTGATCTCATTGCCAATAAGATCAAAGATGACCACCTTCCTTGCGCCTTCAGACATGCATTTTTCCGCTATTCTTTGTGAAAAATTCCCAAAGGCACATGAAGCCTGAAGCACACGTTTTCCCTCCAGAGAAGGATTCATTCGTTCTACCACAGTATTTACAAGCCTTTTGTAATTAAAAAACAGTATCGCTGATATAATGATGGGCCTGTCTGTGAGCCATATGAGAAAGCGGTTACTGTAGACCCAATAGATATGTGATGTTCCCCTCTTTTTTTGAAATATTGAATTAATGATGAGAGATACTCTTGTGACTAAAAGGAAGTAGGTGACCACAATAAGGCTGAGGACGAGGACAATTTCAAGAAGCAAAAACATGGCGACATCTTAACTTAAAGGCTTAAAGTTTTGCTACCTTTTTCCGATAATGTTATTATAAGACATGAAGCTCCAGATATCTCTAAATAGAGAGGGGAGGTGTTTTTGTGGGTATATACGAAGACCTATATAAGGAACATAAAAAACGGGACGAACTCGATGTTAAGTCACCGGGCGATGTCAAATCTCTCATCTTTTCTGAATTGATGCGTGTGCGCATTGTTAAAAATCTTCTCAAGGAAATTTCCCCCCTTAAAGAAGCAATTACAAACGATGAACTCCATGACATTATGGAGATTGTAGAAAGGTGGGAAAAACAACTTGCGGACAAGGTGGAACATCAGTAAAAAAACAACCGATCCTTTAATCACTTACTTACCTGAATAGTCACAGCTTAAAGTTCTAAAAAAACCATCCCTTAAATTGACGATGGTTCCATTCTTGTGGTATATATAAAACTCTAGGGTACATCTAATAATTCATGGACGGCATCTAAGCGTTTTAAAAAGCCAACTTCTGCGTTAAAAACTTCGCAAATAGACATGCTATTCGCTGCAATTTTTGCCTTGAATTCGATTTTTTAAATTCACTTAGCTACTCGTCCAGAATTAATAGAGATACCCTTTAATTTAAAGAGGTTTCTATATATGTACTACATTGTCACCATTGAAGCAGGATATGAAAGAGATACAGAACCCTTTGAAATAACCCGCTATATTGAAGCATCAAGTACGATTAAGCTCTTTGAAGAGCTTGAGAAACATCCCGGTTTCATGTCGGAGGAACTCGGTTATGTTATTACCATGGTTCAGCCTGTTTCAAAAGAGGAGTTTCTGGAAGGGAAGGATGAAGAAAAGGATAATCTGGACCTGTTGCGGAAAAATGTCAGGTTTCATGTCAATAAGAAATGTTTCGTTGAGGCTGTTGGTAGAAATGTCCCTTTTAAGGGTAAGCTGGATGCTGAAACGACGGCCTGCTCGGTGGGCGGCGCCGGTATTAAATATAAAGGCAAAGCACTGGAACTTGGCAGTAAGGTCAGGGTTACTATTGAGGGACTGGAGATAAATAATAAAGAGGCAAAGGTTGTCTGGGTTTCATCCCGCGAGGAAGAATGCAAGGTGGGACTTAAATGGCTTTAGTGCCTTAGAAATCCTCTGCGCATTCAAAAAGTCTATCCATCCTGTAATACTGCAGAAAATCATGGAACTTTTCTAAACTTAAAGGATCTTCATTCATTACATATAGATGGCTGGCGCAGTTGCAATCCGATGCACCAAAGCCCTTAATCTCGCCCTTTGAAATCTCTTTAATTCCGGCAGCAATCTCACATTCCATGTTTGAATGGCTACGAATGGGAAGGGCGGCATGAAAACCGGCCTTAGCCCTGAAATAGTCAATGTGCCAGTGCATCTGTTTTCTGAGCCGTTTGTGTCTTTCAATGCGCTTTGTAAGTGCTATCATGGCAGATCCTACATAAATGTAATACCCTTTCTTAAAGGCAATCATGCCTAATGCCCCGATTTCTATCGAGCAATCTTCGTCAAGCCTTAAAATGATGAGATAACTGCCTTTGTCATGGGCCTCCTTTTCAACTATGTGCCATGGTATTTCGAGTTGCTTGACATCAGCACTCATTGAAAGATCATCATTCCATTTGACTGCCAGGGGCATGATCTTGACAGCTCTTCTTGAGGCCAGAAGGGTTTGAGCAAACTTGAGATCTGTATGGTATTCGGGGAGGAAGAAATCCACATCGGGAGAGTTGACCAGGAAAAGGACCATTGTCGATCTCTTTTCATTGGATAGGTGGGCAAGTTCTTCAATATGCCGTTTCCCCCGATCTGTAATGGCATCGGGAAACATGGCTACCTTTTTACTGAAGAGAGAGCAGGATTTGACTTCCAGTAAAATTTCATGTGGGCCTTTTTGCAGCAGGAAATCAAAGCGGCTCCTTCCTACCGTATACTCTCTTTTTACAATGCTATAGCCTTCAAGGCCAGGTGCCAGGCCCTTTTCTATGAGAGATTGAACAGCGTCGTTTGTTTTATGGGTATGGAGCATGACGGGATGCCCCTTGCCCTCGACGGCAACAACGGTATAAGGAAGCTGACCTTCTTTATTTTCGCTCTTTTCAAGGTAGACGGTCACCTTTGGCAGAAGAAGTTCCCACAGCCTGCCCGGATTGGGCAGGTAGGCCTTAATCCGCCGGCCCTTTAAATCACAGACAAGAATAAAACGATTGGGCCTTGAAAGAAAGGTTGCCTTTTCAATGGTGTTGAATAGTTTCATAATGGTGGATGTCTTTATTTTATTATTTTTAGTCCTTAATCCCTAATCCTTTAATCCCTTTTCCCTTCTCCGGCCATTCACATTCATCATATAAAACACATTCTCCACACTTCGGCTTTCTCGCCGCACACGTCTGCCGCCCGTGCAGAATAATGGCAAGGCTGAAGAATGTCCAACAGTGACGGGGCAGTTGCTTCATTAAAAGCTCTTCAATTTTATCAGGATTTATGTTGTTAACCAGGCCCAGGCGGTTGCTTGTCCTGATGACATGAGTGTCAACAGCGATTGCCTCTTTTCCGAATGCACCGCCCAGCACCACATTAGCTGTCTTTCTTCCTACACCTGCGAGGGTGGTTAGCTCTTCCATTGTTGAGGGGATTTCACCGTTAAAGTCTTGGACAATCTTTTTGCAGCAATTAATAATGGATTTCGCCTTATTCCTGAAGAAACCGGTGGGCCTGATTTCCTCTTCAAAAATGCTCGCATCGGCCCGGGCATAATCCCCGGCACTACAGTACTTCCTGAAAAGGCTTTTTGTGACCTCGTTGACTCGCTTGTCTGTACATTGTGCGGAAAGGATAGTGGCAACAAGAAGTTCAAGGGGATTAGAATATCTAAGCTCGATTTCCGGCTCGGGGTATTTCTTTTTTAGAAGTTCTAATATTTTTTTTACGGCATGGCCCATTATCTTTCCTTTAGTGATAAATCCTACCATGATGACAATGATGATGAAAAGGCCATTTTTCTTGACACATAATAGTGCTGGGCTATGATTAAGGATGATATATGGAATTTATGGAGTGATTTAAAGCATGATCTGGTTTTATCTCTCACTGGTAACGGCCATTGCACTGGCAACGTCAGATGCCCTTTCAAAGTCCGCACTTAAAAACTCGGATGATGCTATTGTTGCCTGGGCTAGATGGGGCCTCGCTTCGCCTTTTTTGCTTTTTCTCCTCTTTTTCATCGATATTCCGCCGCTGGACCTTACTTTTTGGCTGGTTCTTGTTACGGCCTTACCACTTGAAATAACTGCAATACTTCTTTACATGCGGGCCATCCGCTTATCGCCCCTTTCACTCACTGTTCCCTTTCTGGCACTGACGCCGGTTTTCCTTATAGTGACCTCTTTTATACTGCTGGGCGAACTGCCGGACCGCTCGGGCGTCATGGGAATCATCCTTGTGACAGGCGGCGCCTACCTGTTAAATATTAGAAGTAATGAAAAAGGACTGCTGGCGCCACTCAAAGCAATAGCAAAAGAAAAAGGATCATTATTAATGATAGTTGTGGCCTTTATCTATAGTATTACGTCAAATCTGGGGAAGATCGCCGTTTTGCATTCATCGCCGCTTTTCTTTGCAATTGTATATGCCAACATTCTTACTTTAGTGATGTTACCCCTGGTGATGAGAAAAAGGGATAAGTTTTTTCGTGATCTTAAGGTAGAGCCACTTCTTTTCATAATGATAGGACTTAGCTATGGAATCATGATGATCTGTCATTTTTCAGCCATTCGACTCGTTGAAGTCTCTTATATGATTTCCGTTAAACGAACGAGCATGGTTTTCGGTGTCATTTTTGGATGGATTTTTTTCAATGAAAAGAATGTCGGTGACAGACTTTTAGGGAGTGTTGTAATGGTCAGCGGAGTTATTTTAATTGCACTGTGATGTTCTATTGCCTGCCGAT
>JADFVM010000196.1 GCA_015222555.1 Pseudomonadota bacterium | reverse complement strand
CTTCCCTTTCACCTCTTCTTCCTTAATGAGTTCATGGGTGTCATCACCTGATCTCCTACCGGAGACGTCTTCATAGGTAAATGCGCCGCCGGCAAAGCTTGAGCGCTTGTCGCTGCTGGCAATCCTTTTAACTAGGTCAATGGCAGGCAGGTAGAGCCAGCGGTCATCGTCACGGTCAACGTTCTTCCAGACCATAAAGACCATCTTGCTCACATCGGCCGGCTTGTGAAAATAGACATAGTAATTCTGTCTGCCTCCGTCTTTGATATCTTTTCTTAAGATAGACATCTCACGGTAGCGTTCGCGGCCTCTGCTGTCCTTGATGAACATTTTGATGGTGGCCACGCCATCATCACCGGCATAGTAGTAGGCCAGATTCGACTTTTCTATGATCTCGTCAGCTGAAAGAGCAAAAGAATAAGACGGGATCAACAGGATTGAAAGCAGGATCAGTAGATATTTGATCATAGTAAAACCTCCGGAATATTATAATTTTACTCCAGGAGTCTGTCGGACTTAGGGGATCGTAGCGAGCCGAAGCAATAGATTCTATAAGTCCGACAGGCTCCTACTTTTAAATAGTGTCATCAGCGCAGGCAAAACAGCCAGCGTTGCAAGGCCGCTAATTGCCATAATGGCCGCCATGAAAAAACCAACCGTTTGGTAAGGCGCAAGAGGCGACAGCAAAAGGGGCGTAAAACCGATGGCAATAACGATGGCATTCCGTATAATTGCCCGAACCGGTTCTTCATACAAGAGGTCGATGGTCACCTTCCAGTCCTGTTTTTCCGCAAAGATCTGCCTGGTCCGCTGAATGAGATGGATGGCAAAGTCGATGGAGAGTCCCAGCGTCAGCGCCGACAGGATGGCTATGGGCATATCATATGATTTTCCTGTAAAGCCGACAAGGCCATATATGAAGGTGATCGTTACCGTCAGCGGAACCATGGCGATAAGGCCCCAGAGAAGTGACCTGAAAAGAATAGTCATCATAATGAGGACAATGACAAAACTTCCCATTAAGGCGCTGAGCATCCCTTCTACCATTTTATTTTGCCAGACCACATTGATATAGGTTAAGCCTGCCCACTCTGTTTTTATTTCCGCCGGTGGCGGGTTTTCAGCCAGGAATCGATCCACTTCCTTTATAACCCCTTGCATGTCAATATTGTCACCCCTTTTAAGGTGCAGCCAGATGTTGGCCTTTTTGTAGTCGGGGTCGATTAGATGATAGAGGTCTTCAGGATCACCGCTCATCTCATAGAGAAAAAGATATTGCGCAATCGCCTCAGAACTGCCGGGTATGACGTCTGATCCCTTCTGCTTGTCACGCAGCTCAAAACCGATCTTTTTAATGACATCGACGATGGATGTTGTCTTCCCGACCACGTCAATTTCCAGAATCCTTTTTTGCAACTTTTCAATATAAGCCATGACGTCGGGGGATTTCATAGTGCCGCCTTCTTTGCCTTCCAGTACCAGGTAGGCCATGTAGGTGCCGCCAAAGTGGCTGTTTAAAACTCGGTCGGCCACACGTATTTTGTGGCCCTTGTTGAACCAGTAAACGGGATTGTCGTTAACTACTGTTAATGTGATGCCATAGGCTGACACCGCCAGTACAAAGACGGTAATCATAATGACCCACTTGCTTCGCTTTGTGCTGAAGTGCCCCAATGCCTCCTTCACAACAGTCAGCTTGTCTCTTTTCTCCTCATGCTGTCCAAATCCCTTTAGAAACCTTTCCGGCAACAGCATGACGAAGGCGGGAATAAAGGTGATGGTTACAAACCAGGCGCTCATTATACCAAAGGCCACAAAGGAACCGAAAACCTTGACGGGCGGTATGGGCGTCAGGGCAAGGGAGGCAAAGCCGACGGCCGAGGTGATGGAGGTGTAGAGCATGGGCGTCATCAGTTTATCCATAACGACCTGAAAGGTTTTTCCCCTCTCTCCCGTTTTTTGATATTCGTCATAAAATTCACTTAAGATATGGATACTGTCTACCACGGCGATGGGCATAAGAAAGATCGGTATCATGGAGCTCATGATATGGACCGTATAGCCCATGCCGATGAGCAGGCCCATGGTCCAGATGATGCTCATCATGGCTACGATCATAGGCGCCGTTATCAGTGAAAAACGCCTGAAAAAGTAAAACATGAGCAGGAAAATGATTAAACCTGCCAGCGGCGCTGATATGGCCATCTGCTTGAACATCTCAACGCCGAAGGTGTCTTCCGCCACAGGCAGCCCCGTAATGTGATATTCCTCATTTCCCCTATGCTTTGCTATGATCTCTTCAATTTCACTGGCAATTCGATAACTCTCATCCTTTTTCTCAATCGGCACAGCGATGGTGAGGGCCTTGCCGTCAGCCGAAACGAGCATATCTTTCAGGATGGGATTACTTTGTGCCGCATCTCTAATTGCCAGGGCCGACCTGTCATCCTTGATATCCTTCCGCATGAGCGGCTCTATAACCAGAGTGCCGCCGCCTCCCTGTATGTCATCTGTCGTCGTGGGGCTGATGAGATCCCGTGCAATAACGCCCTCGATTTTCATGATCTCTGCTGAAATCGCTGCAATATTATTGAGAGTCTTTGCTGTAAAAACGCCGTTGGCATTAGAATCATCGACAACACCCACTACGATGGAATCATGAAGGGCAAACTCTTTTTTCATTTCATGGTGGGTGACCCGTGCCGGCTCTTCGGCAAAGAGCATGTTTTCAGGATCCGTATCAATCTGGAATTTCGGGAACTGGGCGAGAAGAATGATGGAGATGATTGCATAGAGGGCAAGCATCTTTCTGGGATGGTTCAGGGCTGCTCGGACTATATTGTGAAGCATAATTTTGACTCCTGTTAACAAAAGTTTACCAGAGAAATTCTGATTGTCCAGTTATCTGCTTTTATTGATTGAGATGAATATTGAACTGTGAAGTTTCAAGGTTTATTATATTCGAATATAGGAAAGTATTATTCAGAAAAATATTCCCTGTTTTATT
>JADFVM010000195.1 GCA_015222555.1 Pseudomonadota bacterium | reverse complement strand
CTCCAAGCAAATGGCCCATACCAACGCACAATCATCCAAATAAACAATAAAGAGCTCCTTTTTTCTATTGGGGGAAGATAATCTTGAAAAAACACCAAACCGCAATATATGACGCATATTGAGCAATATGTGTCGCGACAAAGTGTATTTTTTGTGGTATGTAGTGTGGACGCACCAAACGTCAAACTATAAAAAAGATCCAAAAAGGGGGAAATAGATGATCTCAAAAATATTAAGCAGCGCCGTCATCGGCGTTGATGCCTACATCGTCGGCGTGGAAGTTGACATCGCCCTTGGTTTACCCTCCTTTGCCACCGTGGGCCTGCCCGACGGTGCCGTCAAAGAAAGCCGTGACCGGGTGAGGGCGGCCATTAAAAATTCGGGCTACGATTTCCCGCCACGGCGGATCACCGTCAATCTTGCCCCGGCTGACATCAAAAAGGAAGGCGCCGCCTTTGACCTGCCTATCTCAATAGGAATCCTTGCGGCAACGTCCGTTATTAAAAACGACAAAATCAAGGATTATATCATTGTCGGGGAACTCTCCCTTGACGGGCTGGTAAAGCCCATCAGAGGTGCGCTTCCCATGGCCATTGAGGCGAAAAAGAGAGGATATAAAGGACTTATTCTCCCTGAGGAAAATGCAAAAGAGGCAGCTGTGGTGTCGGGACTGAGTATTCTCAGCGTAAAGACCCTTTCTCAGGTGGTACAGTTTCTTAATAGCGAGATCGACATTGACGCCATAACAATCGATATTGATGAACTATTCAAGAAAAGCGCCGTCAATCATGTTGATTTTTCTGACGTAAGAGGGCAGGAACATGCGAAAAGGGCGATGGAGGTGGCCGCGGCGGGTGGGCATAACATTCTCATGGTTGGACCGCCGGGGTCGGGGAAAACCATGCTTTCGAAGCGGATCTCCACCATCCTGCCGCCGCTGTCCTTTGAAGAAGCCATTGAAACCACCAAAATCCACAGCATTATGGGTTATATAAACAATGACCTTGCCATTGTGGCTACACGCCCCTTTCGCTCGCCACATCACACTATATCCGATGCGGGCCTTATAGGCGGTGGACAGATCCCCAAACCGGGGGAGGTTTCCCTTGCCCATAACGGTGTTCTTTTTCTCGATGAACTGCCGGAATTCAAGAAAAACGTCCTGGAGGTAATGCGCCAACCGTTGGAAGACGGCAAGGTCACCATCTCCCGCGCCATCACCTCCATCACTTATCCTTCCGATTTTATGCTTGTGGCGGCCATGAATCCCTGCCATTGCGGTTATCTGACCGATCCTACCCATGACTGCACCTGCACACACCCCCAGCTTCAACGCTACAAGAGCAAGGTGTCCGGCCCCCTGCTGGACAGAATGGATGTCCAGATAGATGTACCGGCCGTGAGATACAAAGAACTCTCGTCAGATCGTGATGGTGAAACATCGAAAGAGATCGGTGAAAGGGTGAATGGTGCAAGGAAAACTCAGAAGGCGCGATTTGAAGGTAAGAAGGGCGTTTACTGCAATGCCCAGATGTCAACGCGGGATGTGCGAAGCTATTGCAAACCGACCGACAAGGGACATGAACTGTTGGAAAGGGCTATTGATAAGCTGGGCTTTTCCGCCCGTGCCTATAACAGGATACTGAAGGTTTCAAGAACCATTGCCGATCTGGAGCAATCGGAGCAGGTTCAGCCGAACCATATTTCTGAGGCGATCCAGTACCGCAGTCTGGACAGGAATTATTGACACAGACGTTATGGGGAAACAAAATTATAACTCCCTCTCCCCCTGTCATGTAACAGTTGGAGCCCCTTTCCCCTTGACACAAAAGTCTCAAAAATGGTATCAGTTTAGCACCTTAGAGAATGTTTTCTGCGGTTTTCTGGCAGAAAACAATCTCGTGAAGGTACTTTCCTGTTCATCTGGGTTAGGCTATTAACACAGGAATTTGTTAACTGAAATGAGGTTGTTTTTATGAAGCATGACAAGTCAGATTTATTTTTCGAAAAAGCTACGCAGCTTATTCCCGGCGGTGTAAACAGTCCCGTCAGGGCGTTCAAGTCCGTCGGGGGTGATCCTATCTTTATTGATCGCGCATCAGGCTCAAAGATTATCGATGTAGACGGCAACGAATATATCGATTATGTCGGATCATGGGGGCCAATGATCGTGGGTCACGCCAATCCCCGTGTGAACGAGGCTATAAAAAAGGCGATCGACAAGGGAACCAGTTTTGGCGCGCCGACAGAACTGGAGATCGAGCTTGCGGAAATGGTGATTAACGCCGTTCCCTCCATAGAGATGGTAAGGATGGTTAATTCCGGCACGGAAGCCACAATGAGCGCCATCCGTCTGGCTCGCGGCTACACCGGCAGAGACAAAATTATCAAGTTTGAAGGCGGTTATCACGGTCACGCAGACGGACTTCTGGTCAAGGCCGGTTCCGGTGCGGCGACACTCGGTGTGCCTGACAGTCCCGGTGTTCCCGCAGATTATGCCAAAAACACCATTACCGCACCGTTTAATGATCTTGAGGCCGTCAAAGCCATTGTCAATGAAGAGGGTAAAAACCTTGCCTGTATTATCGTCGAACCGCTGCCCGGCAACATGGGTGTCATCCCGCCAAAGGGCGGTTTTCTGGAAGGCTTAAGAATCCTTTGTAGTGAGAAAGGGATTGTCCTTATTTTTGACGAGGTAATGAGCGGCTTCAGAGTGGCCTTTGGCGGCGCACAGGAGCGCTTTGGTATCACGCCCGACCTGACCTGTTTGGGGAAAGTAATCGGCGGGGGGCTTCCCGTCGGCGCCTACGGCGGGAAGAAAGAAATCATGGAGATGATCGCACCAAAAGGGCCTGTCTATCAGGCCGGCACACTTTCCGGCAATCCGCTGGCCATGACGGCTGGAATAGAAACACTGAAAATTCTCTCTGAACCCGGCGCCTATGACCAGCTTGAGACAAGGAGTGCCCAGCTGGCAGAGGGAATGAAAAATGCGGCAAACAATGCGGGCATACCGACCTGTTCCACACGAGTGGGCGCCATGTTCTGCACCTTCTTTACAGACAAAGAGGTCACCGATTATACCTCGGCAACCAGCTCTGACACCGAACTGTTCGGACAGTTTTTCAGGCAGATGCTGAATGAAGGGATCAACCTTGCGCCATCGCAGTTCGAGGCCGGTTTTATGTCTCTGGCTCACAGCGAAGAGGATGTAGAAAAAACAATCAGGGCGGCTGAAAAAAGTTTCGCTTCTTTAAAAGCCTGACATTTGGAAACTCATTGGGATTTTCTGTTGACACTGTTGACTCTCTCTGGTATATTCGACAAATTGGTTCCTGAGATGTAATGGAAAAAGAAACAAAGGGTCTTATAGGCCAGTTAGGGAAATTATCCGCAATTGGCATTCAGATGGTGGTTTCGACCTTTGTAGGTCTTGGCATCGGCTTATATCTTGATGACAAATTTGAAACCTCGCCCTGGTTAACTATATTTTTTCTGATTATGGGTATCGCTGCAGGGTTCAAGAACATTTTTAGTGCAATCAAGAAAATTGATCATTGATACCTCGCAAGAGGATTTACACTCTGACCTGGAAGCCGGCCTAAGGAAAAAACTGGTCAGGGTCTCTATCGTTATATTTGTGTTAATGGTCACCTTTTCTTTTGCCTTTTTAACTCAAAAAACAGCAGCAGGTGTTGCCGCAGGGGGTGTTCTCGCCCTCTTTTGTTTTATAGAGATGAAAAGGTCTCTGGAGAAAACATTTGCCTTTCTTCATTCCGGCAAAGACAAGGTGGCAGTTTTAAAAGTAGTAGGTAGATACAATGCGAAGCTTGCATTTGTTACTGTTTTTCTTGTTATACTCTTAAAGGGAGAAAAGGTAGGCGCGGCAGGACTTGCCATTGGACTGCTCGTCGTTCCGGCAACGGTAATCTATACAGCTATTTCATTGTATTTAAATAATTTGAAGGCGAACGCTAGATGACTCATCCCTTAATATTTTTTCATATCCCCGGCATTCCGGACTATGTTACTATGGCAGTTTTTGTCGTCCTTTTGCTCTCTTTCCTCTCCAGAATGACGTTAAAGAGGAGGATATCTCTTGTTCCGGGGGGGCTGCAAAATGTAATGGAAATTGCTATATCAGCCATTGACGGCCTGGTATCAGAAACCGTGGGGCCAAAGGGCAGGCCTTATTTCCCCCTAATCGCAACACTCGGTTTTTTCATCTTTATCTCAAACGTGCTCGGCCTCATTCCCGGCTTTTTACCGCCGACTGCCAACCTGAACACTACAGCGGCCTGCGCCATTACCGTTTTTCTTGTAACACACATTGCCGGCATAAAGGAACATGGTTTTGGTTATATCAAGCATTTTATGGGATCGGTATGGTGGCTGGCGCCACTCATGTTCCCCATCGAAGTTATCGGTCACTTTGCAAGACCTCTTTCACTGTCCCTGAGACTGTTTGGCAATATGACCGGCCACGAGCTTGTCGTTTTGATCTTGATGTTTCTGGCACCCGCTGTACTGCCATCAGCAATGTCTTTTCTGGGACTGCTCGTTGCCTTCATTCAAACGTTTGTATTTGTGCTTCTTGCCTCGCTCTACTTGAGTGGCGCGTTGGAAGAAGCTCATTAAAATTAAATAATGATGAAAATCAGAAAAAGGAGGAAAAAATGTTTAAGAGAATTTTAAGTATGGTGCTTGTTGCTTTTTGTTCCATGATGGTATCAGCACCTGTAGCTATGGCTGCCGAAGAAGGGGGGGGAGATTACACCACTATTCTGACTGTTATCATGGCAACAGCCGGAATAACTATGGCCGTTGCTGCAGTGGGAGCAGCCAGCGCCATGGGTGGAGTCGTTAGAGGGTCTGTGGAAAGTGTTGCCAGAAATCCTAGTGCAGCAGGAAAGGTTCTGACTACCATGATGATCGGTCTTGCGATGATCGAGTCTCTGGCGATCTATGCCCTCGTTGTTGCACTTCTACTGCTCTTCGTTTCTGTCGGCCACTTTATATAATTCTAAGATCGCCAAAACGAATTTAGCATTGCAAAAGTTGAAAAGGCGGACAGTTTTTTGTCCGCTTTTTTTTATTGTGCGCCCGGCAGAGGGCATCTTAAAGTGTGAGGATGATAAAAGCCGGTCTCACAGAGGAGGCGGCTGTTATGTCAGCCTTTATCCAACGGGGTCCATGGTGGAATTCCGGAACATCCCATATGAACTGAGCCTTTCCGAAGAAATTCTTTGACCAAATCGGCCTTGTGTCGGTGGTCGATGACTTATACAGATTCAGACATATTTAACTTCAGGAACCGCCTTGGTACTGAACTGTATGCCGGGTAGCCTGAGAGGCGTTAGCCCCCTACCTACTCGATTCCACTCTCTTCACAGCAGGCCCTGCTAACAGGTAAGTGTGCTACGGCCATTTCCAAACAAACAGTTAAATATGTGTATCTTTAATCGTACACAGAGCCGTCAAATCCACAAAAAGAAAAACAGACAAGACTGTAAATCTCTATCGAAAATAACACTGAGGACGATGGGCGTAAGCCCGTGGGTATCTACTTAGGTTCCCCATTTTTTACAATGCCATATTGACACTTCACCTTATTGTGATAAAATCAGCCCATGAATACTGAGGCCTCTAAAGATCCGTCCAGCCGGAAGGACATTGATAACTATTCAGAAATAGCTCTTGAAATTCAAAAAGGATTAAAAGCCCTTGATTACTATCAAGACGGACACCAAGCCTTAAGCAGCCTCATCGATAATGCTTTCAATTCAATATGTGCCAAGCTGAAGGGGATGGAAACGATTTCCATTTCCGTGAAAAGAAGAGGGCTTTACAGCGGTTTTCACCAGCTCGGCAAGGGCATTAAGCCCCTTTTAGATTTTGCCAAAGCGCTTTACATAAGAGGTGTAAGAAAGGTTTTCATATTGCAGGGCCTTACTATCAGCGATTTCAATACGTTTTTAAGAGCTGTACATATGAGTCCAAAAGAAATCAAGGAAGCTGGCAGCGTTGAAACTGTTCTACTGGATAGACACGTCAAATCTATTTGGGTAAACGAGATTAATTACGACAAGTTAATCGCCAGGGACCTTGCTTATATTGGAGAAACAGATGACGTGTTCTCTGTTCAAGCAACGGATCTGGAAGTGATGAAACGTACAGGGGTGGCGGAAGAAAAAAGTCTCGAAGAACTGTTAGAAGAAATAAAAAGCCCCGTAATTGATAAGCGTTACTGGCAGATTTTAGGAATTATGGTGCCTCTCATTGCTTCAGAAGTTGCTGCTGGACGGCTGGAATTACCTGTAAAAATATTATACGTCTTGTCGGACCATTTAGACTTGTCAGCTCAAATCTCTTATGAAAGGGAATGGCTGACCCTGACCAAGATTAGAGATATGGCAAGTCGTCCTGTTTTAAAATTTCTGGCAAACAAACTTTGCAGCACTAAGGGAGATACCAAAACAGCCCCTCTATTATTAAAAGTTGGCGATCCAGCTGTTGATGTTTTACTCGACAGTTTATCCAATACAGAGGAGAGGCATTGCAGGCGAATGCTGGTAGATGTTATATCGAAATTCGGAAGCAGCGCCGCAAACAAAATTAAAGACCGACTTCAGGATGACCGGTGGTTTGTTATCCGTAATATGGCGTCCATACTCGGAGAAATAGCTAACATGGACAGCCTGTTGGCTCTGGATAAATTGCTAGAGCATAGCGATATAAAGGTAAAAAAAGAGGCCATAAAGGCATTGTCGAAGATTGGCGGAAATGAAGCCGCCACCATCCTTATAAAGCGATATGATAGAATGGAAAAGGAGTTGCACCCACTTATATTCTTCTCACTCGGAGTGGTAGAAGAACCGGTAGCAACACCTCTTCTTTTAAAAAAACTTAATAAAAAAAGCCTTTTTTCAAAAAATCTGGATGCCAGAAAGGAAGTGATTCTGGCACTTGGAAAGTTGGGCGCAGTTGAGGCCATTGAAACGCTTGAGAGGATTTTATCATCGTCGCAATTCCTCAAAAAGGAACCTGAAGAAATTAAACTCCTCGCAGCTCAGTCACTGGCAATGATCGGCAATGATGATGCGATAAAAGCGATAGAAAAAGGTTATATTTCCGGGAAAGGAAAGCTGAAAGATGTCTGCTATAATTATCTTTCCAAAATGAAATAAAGAAAATACTCTTTCTGATATGAACCCATTAGTTGAAGCATTAAAACATATTAACGGTGGTCTTAAGATGAGATCGCTATACCCTCCAGGTCATCCCGCCATATTTCAACAGGTCGAAAAATCATTTCGGCTCATCGACTGTATCCTTGAAAAAGAAAAAAAGCTGGCAATAGCGATGGTTGAAGACGTTTTTATCATCCAAAATGAACCCTTCTATGAGGCAAGTGAGCTTTTTTCCGATTTTATCAAGATGTTCAATGAAAAAAAGGTTGAAAAAGTTATTTTTCATGAGGGTTTAACGCTGGAGGAGACTTCCAGTTTTTATGAAATCCTTGCCTTGCCAAAAGGCGCGATTGCCGAAGGGGGCGGCATTGGAGCCGTTTTTTCTTCAAGAGGACTGACCCATATTGTCCTGGCTCGGCTGGAGAAGAAAAAGAAGGACCTCGACAGGGAAGCGAGGCTGATATATGCCGATGCGATGGAAGTCATGATCCATGTAACTCGCGTGGTTCGGCTGGGCAATATCCCTTCTGCTGACAGGGCAAAAGACGTCATTTCAGAGATGGTAGACGTTGTTCTTGAAGATAAAAACGCCATTTTGGGGCTGACAATGATCAAGGGTTATGACGACTATCTCTTTAACCACTCTGTCAATGTGAGTATCCTGGCCATCGCACTGGGTCAGGGGCTGGGCTTTCCCGAATCAACACTTAATGACCTGGGAGTGGGTGCACTGCTACATGACATCGGCAAAACGCAAACACCTGAAGCGATTGTCAAAAAAGCGGGCCACCTTGATGATGTTGAATGGGATGTAATGAAAAAACATCCCTCTCTCGGTTATGAAATGTTAATAAAAATGAGGGATATTCATGAAACGTCTGCAAATGTTGCCCTGGAACATCACTTGCGCTACGATCATGTTGACGGCTACCCGAGGGAGGCTTTAATCGCAGGACCCAATCTATGCAGTCAGGTCGTCACCGTTGCCGATTGCTATGATGCCTTAACAACTCTCAGACCCTATCAAGAACCCTTGAATCCCAATGAAGCCTTAAAAATAATGGAGAAACTATCGGGTACAACTCTGAACCCGCAATATTATAAAAACTTTGTCAAAGTGTTGGGAATTTATCCGGCAGGGACACTTGTACGGCTGGATACCAATG
>JADFVM010000026.1 GCA_015222555.1 Pseudomonadota bacterium | reverse complement strand
ATTCCATCATTGAGGACAGAATTGATTGAAAAAGTTTAAAAATAAACGAAGAATAGTAGCATAAAATGTGAGTATTTTGCAAGCCCGGCGAAACCGTTTTGGAATCGCAAAAAAAAGAAATTAAAACTTAAGCTAAATAAAAAATATCATTTGCAGTAAATAGTCTTATAACGCCGATGATTGTGATTGATGAGTTATACCCAACACTGATGGACTGGATAAGTACCTTAACAAAATTATTATCTGCCGGAAAAACGCAGAAAATAATTTCTAAGCTACTAAATCCATCCTTGCTAAAAACTATTAAAAGTGTTAATTTCAGTAAATTTTCCTCAATCCAGCGAAGTAGAATTACATCGCTTCAATGATGCAAAAATAAAGAAGAAAAATGAGTTTATAGAAATGTTGCAGTGTATTTATTTTAGATGTGGTTCGATTCTGAAAGTTTCTCATTTAAACTCTTTTTGAAACCACGTGAAATGTTTTTATGAGAAAAAAGGATAGATATGAAGTTTAGTGATTTTAAAATCAATGAATATATTATGAAGGGCATCGAGGATGCCGGTTTTACCGAATGCACTCAAATTCAGGCCATGACTTTGCCTGTCTCCCTTGCCGGGAAGGATGTGGCAGGGCAGGCCCAGACGGGAACGGGAAAGACGGCCGCCTTTCTTGTTGCCCTGTTTACGAGGCTTCTCGAATCAGAAACTGTTAAGGAAAAGCGCTCAAATCCCAGGGCCTTGATCCTGGCGCCAACGAGGGAGCTGGTGGCGCAAATAGAGATGGATGCCCTTTCCCTGGGAGGCTACGCAGGTCTTAAGTCGGTCGCTGTTTATGGCGGTGTGGATTATCAAAAACAACGTGACGCCCTGAAAGATGGCGTTGACGTCCTCATCGCAACGCCGGGCCGCTTTATCGATTATCTTAAACAAGGGGTTTTCAGCCTGAAAGAAGTGGAAGTTATGGTTCTTGATGAGGCGGACAGAATGTTTGACCTCGGCTTTATTAAAGATATCCGATTCATTATGAGGCGACTTCCCCCCTATTACAAAAGACAAACCATGCTGTTTTCAGCAACCTTGTCGCCCCGGGTTAAGGAACTGGCTTATGAACATATGAATAATCCGGAGTATTTTTATATTGCACCGGAGCAGGTCACAGCCGAAAAGGTAAAGCAGTGTATCTATAACGTTGGCAAAAAGGAAAAGATGAGTCTGCTCCTGGGACTCCTGAAGAAGGAAAAGTGGGGAAAAACAGTCATTTTTATCAATACGAAAAGGGAAGGGGAAATGTTAGCCAGCAAGCTTAAATGGAATGGCTATGATAATGGCATCCTTACTGGCGATATTCCGCAAAAGAAGCGATTGACAATTCTTGATGAGTTTAAAAAGGGAAAACTGCCAATTCTTGTGGCTACTGATGTGGCATCCCGTGGGCTCCACATTGATGGCGTTACTCATGTTTTGAACTATGACCTGCCTCAGGATGCCGAAGATTATGTTCATCGAATCGGCAGGACAGCAAGAGCAGGCGCAGAAGGGAAGGCGGTCTCCTTTGCCTGCGAAAACTATGTCTTTCACCTTGAGGATATAGAAAAGTATATCGGTATGAAAATCCCCCTGGAATGGGCTGAAGACGAGCTTTATGCCGAAGAAAAAGAGGGCGCACCCAGGCCGAAGTTTAAAAGTCATGATCCCAGGGCCAAAAAAATGCTTGACCGCAGAGAAGGGCATGCCAGGAAGCACCAGAAACATAAGCCCCGGCCAAAGGGCAAACATTAAAGGGTGGCTGCCCGAATCAGTTTTATGCGTCGACGTGCTTCATGCTTCGAGAAGCTCACCATGACAGAATAACGTATAGTCGTTGGTCCGTGAAAATTGTCACCCTTAGCCAGTCGGAGGGTGTATTTGTTTAGGCACAGTCTGTTTAAAGTCAGCCTCTAACAATGATAAAATAACAAATAAGAATGCTAACTCTAATAACCAATAAATAGGGAAGGTTTAGAAATGATCGGCGGAATAGTAAGTAAAATTATTGGCAGTCAAAGTGAGAGGACTGTGAAGAAGATGAATCCTCTTGTAGATAAGATGAATTCTCTCGAAGAAAAGATGAAACAGCTCAGTGATGGTGATTTGAAAGCACTCACCCCTGCATTTAAAGGAAGGATAGAAAAGGGGGAGAGTCTTGACGATCTTCTCCCGGAAGCCTTTGCCGCAGTGAGGGAGGCTTCGCAAAGGACACTTGGCATGCGCCACTTTGATGCGCAGCTTGTAGGTGGTATTGTCCTTCACGGCGGAAACATTGCCGAGATGAAGACAGGTGAAGGAAAGACGCTTATGGCCACGCTTCCTGTTTATCTCAATGCCCTCACGGAAAAGGGTGTGCATGTGATAACGGTCAATGATTATCTGGCCAGAAGAGATGCCGCGTGGATGGGTGAAATCTATCACTTTATGGGCCTTTCTGTGGGGACTATTTTGCATGGTCTTGATGACCCGGAGCGCAAAGCCTCTTATAACTGCGATGTTACCTATGGAACGAATAATGAGTTCGGCTTTGACTACCTCCGTGACAATATGAAGTTCGAGCTGGAAGATTATGTGCAAAGAGATCTGAACTTTTCCATTGTTGATGAGGTCGACTCCATTCTTGTCGACGAGGCGAGGACGCCGCTTATTATCTCCGGCCCAACGGAGGATTCCACGGACAAATATTACAATATTAACAAGATCATTCCTATGCTGAAAAAGGAAGAAGATTATACTATTGATGAGAAGGCCAAAAGCGCCATGCTTACCGAGGAAGGGATCAATAACGTTGAGAAGGCCTTGAATATTGACAACCTGTACAGCACGGAGCATATCGATACGCTTCACCATGTAAACCAGGCACTCCATGCCCACACCCTGAAGCATAGAGATGTTGATTATGTTGTGAAGGATGGGGAAGTCCAGATTGTCGATGAGTTTACGGGCCGGCTCATGCCGGGAAGGCGTTTTAGCGATGGTCTTCATCAGGCGCTGGAGGCGAAAGAAGGGGTAAATGTTGAAAATGAAAACCAGACCCTTGCATCGATTACCTTTCAGAACTACTTCAGGATGTATGACAAACTATCGGGCATGACCGGAACAGCGGAAACTGAAGCCGAAGAATTTCAAATGATCTACAACCTGGATGTTGTCGTCGTGCCAACGAACAGGCCGCTAATCAGGAAAGATTTCAACGATGTGATCTACAAGACGGAAAGAGAAAAATTTGATGCCGTCATTGAAGAGATCAAGGAACTTAACGCTAAGGGGCAGCCCGTTCTTGTGGGAACAATATCAATTGAGGCGTCTGAAGAATTCAGCGCAATACTGAAAAAATTGGGCGTTAAGCATAATGTTTTGAATGCCAAAAACCACCTCCTGGAAGCAGACATCGTGGCCCAGGCAGGTAGAAAGGGCGCCCTGACAATATCAACCAATATGGCAGGGCGGGGAACGGATATTCTTCTGGGCGGTAATCCTGAGTTCCTGGCAGCGCACCAGGTGTCTGACAAAGAAAGTGATGAATATCTGAAAGTAGTGGAGCAGATGAAGGTTCAGTGTGCAAGAGAAAAAGAGGAAGTCCTCGCAGCAGGCGGCCTTCATATACTCGGCACTGAGCGGCATGAAAGTCGGAGAATCGATAACCAGTTAAGGGGTCGATCAGGCCGACAGGGAGATCCCGGCTCGTCTCGTTTTTTTCTCTCTCTTGAAGATGATCTCCTTAGAATATTCGGTTCCGAGCGAATCTCATCCATTATGGATAAACTGGGCATTGAAGAGGGGGAGCCTATTGAGCATGGACTTATATCAAGAGCCATAGAAAATGCGCAAAAAAAGGTGGAGGGGCACAACTTTGACATAAGAAAGCACCTCCTTGAATATGATGATGTCATGAATCAGCAAAGAACAGTTATTTATGGCCGTCGAAAAGAAGTTTTGAAAGGGGAGGGGATAAAAGAGTCAGTTAGAGATATCATCATGGAGACCTCTGATGAACTTCTTTATGCCTATGTAGATGAGCGGGTATCTCCTTCTGAGTGGGATATTGAAAGCATGAAAAATGCCTATGTCGATCAGTTCAGGTTAATGTCGAACATTGATGAGGAATTGCTTGAAAAAAACAGAATTCAGGACCTCAGGGATAATCTGCTTGATCAGGTAAATACCCTTTATTCGCGACGTGAGGCCGAGATTGGCGAGCCGATTATGAGGCACCTTGAAAAGGTCATTATGCTTCAAACTATTGATACGCTATGGAAGGAACATCTTTTGTCAATGGATCATCTTAAGGGCGGCATCGGATTGAGAGGCTATGCGCAGAAAGACCCCAAGCAGGAGTACAAGAAGGAAGGCTACCAGATGTTCATGGATATGATGGGCAGGGTCTATTATGATGTTATTCAAAAGCTGTTCTCCATTCAGGTGACAAGGGAAGAAGAGGTGGAAGAACTTGAAGAACAGCGTCAGGAACAGAAAATATTTCTCAGTAGAGGCGAAGGCCCTCCGCCCGAGAGAAAACCGGTAAAAAGGGCTGCTGATAAGGTGGGGAGGAACGATCCCTGTCCCTGTGGCAGCGGGAAGAAATACAAAAAATGTCATGGAGTTAATTAGCGAAGGTGGTTAAGGGATTTAAATATGCAGGTATTTCTGCAGGCATAAAAAAGAAAGAAGGGAAAGACCTTGCACTCATCTATTCTGACGAGCCTCTTTCGGTCGCCGGTGTTTTCACCACGTCAAAAGTTAAGGCGGCGCCTGTCATTCTTGATATGGAAAGGATAGCTCAGGGGAAGGCAAGGGCCGTTATCATTAACAGCGGCAATGCAAACGCCTGCACCGGCCCTCAAGGTCTTGAAGATGCAAAAGGGATTGCTCATGCAGTGGCGAAGGAGATGAACCTTAAAGATGAAGAGGTTCTCGTCTGTTCCACCGGTGTTATCGGTCAAAGGTTGCCTTTGGATAAGATTGAGGCTGCTGTACCGGATCTGGTCTCTTCATTGAATGAAGGGGGGGACGATGATGTCGCCCGGGCTATAATGACAACCGACTCCTTTAAAAAAGCATTTTCTCTGTCAAAGGAGATCAATGGAACGCTGGTAACGGTTGGCGGAATCGCTAAAGGCGCGGGTATGATTTCACCAAATATGGCAACCATGCTTTCATTTGTTATGACCGATGCCGTCATCAAACCTGAAATGCTTTCACATGCCCTCAAGGTTGCTACAGAGGTGAGCTTCAATTGCATTACTGTTGATGGAGATATGAGTACGAACGACACCGTTATTGCTCTTGCCTCGGGTGTAAGTGGCGCCGAAATCAACGAGGGGTCTGCGGGCCATTTAACCTTTCTTTCCATGATGAAAGAGGTGATGATAACTCTTGCAAAAATGATTGTCAGCGATGGTGAAGGGGCGACAAAGTTAATTGAAATTAATGTGCGAGGCGCTGAAACACCGGCTGAAGCAAAGAAGGCGGCGCTGAAGATTGCCAACTCTCCCCTGGTAAAGACCGCCTTTTATGGTGAAGATGCTAACTGGGGACGGATTGCGGGGGCCGTGGGAGGTGCAGATATCAGAATGGATGAATCCAGGCTTGATATCTTTTTTGACGACGTTCAGCTCGTTAAGGGGGGCCTGTTTACAGGTGATGAAGCTGAAAAGAGCGCCACTGCTGTAATGAAAAAAAAGGAAGTTGTCCTCACCGTTGAAATCAATCTCGGTACCCACGAAAGTACGATCTGGACCTGCGACCTGACTCATGATTATATCAGGATAAATGCCGAGTATCGAAGCTAATCTTTGCATCTCTGAAAAAATCCTTTAAAACAGGAAAATATATCAACTTGATAGGCAAAAAAATATTGCAAATTAAGTGATGTCGTGCTATTTTTAACAGTTTTAGGCGAAATTCAAAGGGAGTAAACTAAAAACACACGCTCAACTAATCCCAGGCACGGTTCCTTTGTCGAGGTAGCCTTGGATGATTGAAGTTGGGCGGAGGGAAAAACCAAAATCAGGAGGAAAAAATGACACCCGTAACAATGAAAGAACTATTGGAGACTGGAGTTCACTTTGGTCATCAGACTAATCGATGGAATCCAAAAATGAAGCCCTACATCTTTTGCGCGAGAAATGGTATTTATATCATCGATCTCCAAAAGACGGTGAAGATGTTTAACAGCGTAATGGAATCCATTAAGGCGGAGGCAATGGCAGGTAAAAAAGTGCTCTTCGTCGGAACAAAAAAGCAGGGGGCCGATTCCGTAAAGGAAGAGGCTGAAAGAGCCGGCATGTTCTACGTTAACAACAGGTGGCTTGGAGGCATGTTAACCAACTTCAGCACGGTAAAAAAGAGCATTGACAGATTAAAGGAATTGGAAAAAATGAAAGAGGATGGAACCTATGACCTCCTCGTAAAGAAAGAGACTATCAAGCTGGACAAGGAGAGAGAAAAACTTGAGAAAGTCCTTGGCGGGATTAAGAATATGAACGGACTTCCCGGTCTTCTTTTTGTTATAGATCCTAAAAAGGAATCCATTGCTATTTCCGAGGCAAGAAAACTGGGTATTCCCATTGCGGCCATTGTTGATACCAACTGTGACCCTGATCTTATAGACCATATTATTCCCGGAAATGATGATGCAATCAGAGCGATTAAGCTGTTTTGTAAGAAAGCTGCCGATGCTTGTATAGACGGTCAAAAGCGACTTGAAGAGGAAATCCTGAAAAGCGCTGAGGAAGCTGCAGAGGCTGAAGAAGAGGTAAAGGCAGAGGCTGATGCGGTTGAATCTAAAACAGTGGTTGCCGAAGAAGAATCAGCTGCCAAGGAAAAAAAAGCGCCTAAGAAAGAAACGGTGGCTGTCGCAGCTCCGGAAGTGACAGTTGCCGAAGGCAGTGTTGATAAGGAAGAAACAGATAAGCCGGCTGTTGAAGCTGCAGAATAATATTGAATCGGAGGCTTTTTGATGGAAATTAGTGCATCCCAGGTAAGGGATTTACGTGAAAAAACAGGGGCTGGTATCATGGACTGTAAAAAGGCCCTCAAAGAATCAGAGGGAAACCTTGACAGTGCTGTAGATTATTTAAGGCAAAAAGGACTCGCTGCTGCTTCCAAGAAGGCAGGCAGAGTGGCTTCGGAAGGCATTGTCGGTTCATACATTCACGCCGGTGGATCCATCGGCGTTCTTGTCGAGGTTAACTGCGAGACTGATTTTGTTGCGAGAAATGAAGATTTTCAGCAATTTGTCAAGGACATTGCCATGCATATTGCTGCAGCCAATCCCCTAGTTGTTACAAGAGATGAAATTTCGGTAGAACTTATCGAGAAGGAGCGAGAGATATACAGAGCCCAGGCACTGGAATCCGGCAAGCCTGAAAAGATTGTAGACAAGATTGTTGACGGAAAAGTGGACAAGTTTTGTTCAGAAATTACCCTGCTTGAACAATCTTTTGTAAAAAGTCCTGACATGACCATTGACGCTCTTGTTAATGAAGCGACAGCTAAGATTGGCGAAAAAATCACCATTAGAAGATTTGCAAGGTTCCATCTGGGCGAAGGCCTGGAAAAGAAGGAAACAAACCTGGCTGAGGAGGTTGCTGCCCAGCTGGGTAGTTAATCTATATGGCTAAAGAACCTCTTTATAAAAGTGTGCTTTTAAAACTCAGTGGCGAGGCCCTTGTCGGTGATGAAGAATATGGCATTAGTCCTGACATCATTAAAACCATAGCACTGGAGATTAAAGAGGTTAAAGCGCTGGGTGTAACCGTTTCAATTGTCATCGGAGGGGGGAATATATTCCGGGGGGTTGCTGCCAGTTCACAAGGAATGGACAGGGCCTCAGCTGACTATATGGGGATGCTCGCGACTGTTATTAATGCTCTTGCCTTGCAGGATGCATTGGAAAAACTTGATGTTCATACGAGGGTTCAATCAGCCATAGAGATGCAGCAGCTTGCCGAGCCTTATATCCGAAGGAAAGCGACTCGACATCTGGAAAAAGGTAGAGTCGTTATTTTTGCAGCCGGTACGGGTAATCCTTATTTTACAACAGATACGGCGGCATCACTTCGTGCCATGGAGATGGGCTCAGAGATTATTCTGAAAGCGACTAAGGTTGATGGAATTTATGACGCTGACCCGATGAAGGTTGAGGGAGCAACGAAATTCAATGAACTTACCTATATTGATGTGTTGAACAAAAATCTTAAAGTAATGGATTCAACGGCAATTTCACTTTGCATGGATAATAACCTTCCCATTATCGTTTTTAACCTGAAGGAAAGAGGTAATGTAACCAGGGTGATTATGGGAGAAAATGTGGGCACCATAGTGAAGGGGAAATTATGATCAAAGAGATCATTGATGATACAAAGAGCAGGATGAATAAAGGCATTGATTCCCTTTACCGAGAACTGGGAAAGGTGAGGACAGGCCGGGCATCGACTTCAATTCTGGATGGCCTCCTTGTTGACTATTTCGGGTCAATGACGCCAGTCAATCAGATGGCAACACTCTCTGTTCCTGAAAGCCGGCTTATTATGATTCAGCCCTGGGACTTCTCAGCCATTGAAACGATAGAAAGGGCCATATTAAAATCAGATCTC
Source organism: Pseudomonadota bacterium (assembly GCA_015222555.1). Taxonomy (GTDB): domain Bacteria; phylum Desulfobacterota; class JADFVX01; order JADFVX01; family JADFVX01; genus JADFVM01. The sequence continues at coordinate 6,898 of JADFVM010000026.1, read as the reverse complement.
GGCCTTACTCCCAATAATGATGGTAAAGTGATCAGGCTTTCTATTCCCACACTGACTGAAGAGAGACGCCGTGACATGGTTAAATTAGCCAGAAAGATGGGCGAAGATGCAAGGGTCTCTATCCGCAATGCAAGGCGGGATGCCAATGAACTTCTGCGAGATCTGGAAAAGGAAAAGGAAATTTCCGAAGATGATCTGAAGCGTTCTCAGGATGAGGTGCAGGGCATTACCGATGAGCATATAAAAAAAATTGACTCTATCATTAAGGCCAAAGAGGTGGATGTAATGGAAATTTAGGCTCTTTCCCCTCTCTTATGTCCCAACAGCCAAACTTGAAATCACACCTTTATATTAATAATTCTTTTTCTGTCAGATTCAATTTGGAATCAACTCAACTATAAATTATGGAAGAACTGGATAAAGATAATATCCCCAGACATGTCGCCATTATCATGGATGGTAATGGCAGATGGGCCAGGAAACGTTTAATGAACCGCATCAATGGTCACAGGCGGGGGATGGAGGCTGTCAAGAATGTTGTGATGGCATCCAGAGAGCTTGGTATCAAATATCTCACGCTTTATGCTTTTTCAACGGAAAATTGGAGACGGCCTAAAGAAGAAGTAAGGGCGCTTATGTCACTGTTAGGCAAATATTTAAGGTCAGAGCTGACCTTAATGATTGAGAATAACATTAAACTCATATCCATCGGGAATATCGATAATATACCAAAAGATGAAAAAGAGGTCTTGCTTAATACAATAGAAAAAACAAAAGAGAATAAAGGCATGGTATTAAACCTGGCCTTAAGCTACGGGGGACGCTCCGAAATCCTTGATGCTACACGAGCGCTGGCTGATGAGGTGAAAAAGGGTGAATTGGAATCCTCAGAGATTGATGCAGAGCTTTTCTCATCCCATCTTCTCACTTCTGAAATACCGGATCCCGATCTTCTCATCAGAACGAGTGGGGAAATGCGAATAAGTAATTTTCTTCTATGGCAGGTGGCCTATGCGGAACTTTATTTTACCGATACTTTGTGGCCTGATTTTAATAAAGAGGAGCTTTTCAAAGCCATTAAGGAATACCAGTCCAGGGAAAGACGATTTGGCAAAACCGGTGATCAGGTTTCGCCCTCCGAGGTAGATGTGCTTTGAGTCCCTTAAGCAAAAGGATCTTGTCATCACTGATCTTCCTCCCTCTATTCATATCTCTTCTCATCTATGGAACAACCTTTCATTTCATGCTGCTAGTTGCTGCTGCCGCACTGATAGGTCTGGGTGAATTTTTCTCATTTAAAGAGGAAAGGATGTCTTTTCCTTTAAGGCTATTTGCTTACATCTGGAGTGCATTGATTTTCTTTGGCGCACTTTTAGGTGAGCCGTCCTATATTTTGGGAACGCTTGTTGGTGGTGTTTTCCTTGCTCTGCTTATCCGTCTGAAAAATGGTGAGAAAATCAAAGGTGTCGTTGATGAACTCGGTTTCCTGTTCCTGGGGATATTTTACGTTTCTTTACTGATTTCTTATCTCATTCTTTTAAGGGGGCTCGATGAGGGGGCGTTGTGGGTGCTCCTTCTCTTTGTCATCACCTGGAGCGGTGATACGAGCGCATATTTTGCCGGCAGATCTTTCGGTCGAAGGAAGTTTTTTGAGGCGGTGAGCCCCAAAAAAAGTGTGGAAGGTTTTATCGGTGGATTTTTAGGCGGTATTGGTGCCTCCATCATTTTCAAGGGCCTCTTTTTCCAAGAGATCACCTTAGCAGACAGCATCATTGTCGGCGCCGTCATCGGTGTTTTGGGGCCTCTTGGTGACCTCTGTGAATCTCTTTTCAAGCGTTCCTGTGAAGTCAAGGACTCTGGTGTATTGATCCCGGGCCATGGAGGCATCCTGGACAGGATTGACAGCATTCTTTTCTCAACTCCCTTTGTTTATTATTTTGCGACAATGAATTATGGGGCTAAGCTGTAGATGTCAGGAAGAAAAGGCATTTCAATTTTAGGTTCTACCGGTTCTATCGGTGTCAATGCTCTCGATGTGATTGACAGATACCCCGATCGCTTTGAAGTTATAGGCATTACAGCATGGGGAAACTCGACCGCATTAAAGGCTCAGATCCTCAGGCACCGGCCGAAGGTTGCCTGTGTCGGTAGTGAGGAACGGGCGGAAAAGCTCCGCAGAGATCCTGAAATAAAGGTCACTGAAATACTGCATGGAATCGAAGGGCTTCTGGAGGTTGCAACGGTTGCAGATGTTGACATGGTCGTTTCCGCAATCGTGGGCTCTTCGGGATTAATGCCCACCTTTGCCGCCGTAGAAGCAGGGAAAGATATCGCCCTGGCAAACAAGGAAACCCTTGTAGCTGCCGGCAATCTTGTCATGGCCGAAGCTTATAACAAGAATGTTAAAGTACTTCCCGTAGACAGTGAACATAGCGCCATTTACCAGTCGCTTGCAGGACACAGAAGAGATGATGTCAAGAAGCTCATACTTACTGCATCGGGTGGTCCTTTCATAAGAAAAAGTAAAGAGGAATTGAAAAAGGTGACAGTTAAGGACGCCCTTAACCACCCTACCTGGTCAATGGGAAACAAGATCACCATAGACTCTGCCACTTTAATGAACAAAGGGCTGGAAGTCATTGAGGCCAAGTGGCTCTTTGATGTTAGCGGGGACAGGATAGATGTTCTTGTCCATCCACAGAGCATAATCCATTCCATGGTTGAATATATTGACGGATCTGTTGTCTCGCAGATGGGTATGCCTGATATGCGAGGGCCCATTGCTTATGCCCTTTCCTATCCGGAGAGGCTGGAAGTGGGGACGCCTGTCCTCGACTTGGGACGGATTGGAAAACTGACATTTGAAAAACCCGACCTGGATCGATTTCCTGCACTTGGTCTTTGCTATGAGGCACTTGAAGCGGGCGGGACTTCGCCTGCAGTCATCAGTGCCGCAAATGAAGTGGCTGTGGATGCTTTTTTAGCGGAAAAGATAAAGTTTGTAGACATCCCTGTCATCATGGACAGGGTGTTAAAGGCTCATACTCCTGTTGAAGCAAAGACTATTGAGGAGGTGCTGCGTGTGGACAGGTGGGCGCGGGATGAAGCGGCACAGGTAATAAAAAAACTGAAAAATGAGGAATAATTTTTAGATGATGACAATAATCTCTTTTGTATTAGTACTGGGTTTCCTGATACTCATTCATGAACTGGGGCATTTCCTTGTGGCCAAGGGGCTTAATGTTAAGGTGGAGAAATTTTCCATCGGTTTTGGCCCAAAACTGGTCGCCTTCAGGCGGGGAGAAACGGAATATATGATCTCCGCTTTTCCGCTGGGCGGCTATGTGAAACTTCTGGGGGAAGAGCCCGGCGAGGAACTTGAAAATGATCCGCGTGAATTTGCATCACGGCCTGTATCACACCGCATGGCGATTATTATCGCAGGGCCACTCATGAACCTCCTTCTAACCTTCGCCCTTTTACCTCTCGCATATATGATCGGTGTTAATATGCCGGCCTTTCTCGATGAAGAGGTGAAAGTGGGCTGGGTAATGGAGGACTCACCGGCCATCGAGGCAGGAATCCAGCGTGATGATATTATCAAAACCATAGATGGCGATGACGTTGAAACCTGGGAAAAGGCTGTTACCATTTTTATGTCCAACCCGGGCAGACGATTGGAAATCGGCATTTTAAGAGGTGGAAATGAGATCAATGTTCGGATCATGCCGTCTGCTTTAGAAGGTCAGGGTGGTGGTTATACAGGTATTCTCCAACCCATGGAAGCCAGGATTGGCGAGGCCAGACCCGGCATGCCAGCATCCATAGCCGGTCTGAAAAAGGGCGATCTCATCACCCGTGTCGATGGCCATGACGTCAATCACTGGATTGAAATGTCTAACTTCATAAGGCAGGGTGGCGGGAAAGAAATGGTCCTCGGTGTAAAGCAAGGCGATAAAGAGATTGAGGTCAAGCTTATTCCCAGGATGGATGATGTCAGTAAAAACTATGTTATCGGGGTGCAGCGCAGTGAGCCTATGATCTTCAAGCAGTTTGGCTTTGGTGAAGCCATTAATGAAGGGGTAAATAAGGGCTTGCAACTGACCTATCTTACCTTTGATATTCTGAAAAAACTGATCACCTTTAATTTGTCCATCAAAAGTCTGGGCGGGCCCATTATGATTGCTCAGGCCACAGGTGCGGCGGCCCATTCAGGCATTTCCGAAGTGATTATGCTCATGGCCTTTATCAGCCTTCAGCTTGGCATTCTGAATCTGCTTCCCATCCCCGTTCTGGATGGCGGCCATGTCTTTTTTCTTCTCGCCGAGCTCGGCCTGAGAAAGCCGATCAGCATTAAGACAAGAGAGATAGCACAGCAGATAGGTTTTGCCATACTTATTTTATTGATGCTCATTGTGTCATATAACGATATTATGAGGATTCTGCCTTTTTGATAGGTAATCGAATTAATCTTTGAGTTTTTGTGGTAAATAATAAGAGTTTATCAAATTAATTTTTTTCGGATTGTTGCTTAAAGAATATACCCTTCGACTAGCTCAGGGTGACAGTCTTTTGTTACGTCATGGTGAGCCCGTCGAACCATAAATATAGTTTGGGCAACAGCCCGTTTATAGTTTATTTTATTTTGGAGGAAACGAGTCTTGGCTGAAAATATTGGAAATTTAAAGCGCACACATAACTGTGAAGCGCTGAGAAGTAAAAATATCGGGGAGGAAGTTGTTCTTGCCGGATGGGTCCAGAGAAGACGTGACCATGGCGGCGTTATTTTCATTGACCTCAGGGACAGGACAGGAATAACACAGGTTGTTTTTAATCCAGAGGGAAACAAGGATGTTCACGAAAAGGCGCACAATATTCGAAGTGAATACGTCCTTGCCGTAAAGGGAAAGGTTGTTCCCAGACCGGAGGGAACGGTAAATCCCAAGCTCCCTACGGGTGAGATCGAAGTGCTTGTCAGTGACTTGAAGGTATTGAATGAGTCGAAGACGCCTCCCTTCATGATAGAAGATGACATTGATATTGCCGAAACCCTCAGATTGAAATACAGGTTCCTCGATCTTAGAAGACCTTCCGTGGCAAAAGGCCTCATCATGCGCCACAAGGTAAGCACATCTGTAAGGAACTTTTTAAATGGTGAAGGCTTTCTGGATATAGAAACCCCCATGCTGACCAAGAGCACGCCTGAAGGGGCCAGAGACTACCTTGTGCCGAGCCGTGTAAATGCCGGCGCCTTTTATGCCCTGCCGCAGTCGCCCCAGTTATTCAAGCAGATCCTCATGGTGGCCGGCTTCGACAGGTATTATCAGATAGTCAAATGTTTCAGAGATGAAGACTTGAGAGCAGATCGCCAGCCAGAGTTTACGCAAATCGATATGGAAATGTCCTTTATAGACAGAGAGGACATCATGGCCATGGCTGAAAAAATGATGGCCCGCATATTTAAGGATGTCCTCGGCCTGGAATTGACGGGCCATTTCCCAGTCATGACCTATGATGAGACAGTGACAAGGTACGGTTTGGATAAGCCCGATATCCGTTTCGGTCTGGAGCATGTTGACCTTACGGAGATTATGAAGGGTTGCGGCTTCAAGGTTTTTGCCGATGCGGCGTCTAAGGGCGGCATCGTTAAAGCTATCAATGTCAAGGGCGGCGCCACACTTTCCAGAAAAGACTTAGACGATCTCACTGCCTATGTGGGGAATTACGGCGCCAGAGGTATGGCGTGGATTAAGGTGACGGAAAGCGAGTGGCAGTCACCCATCGTCAAGTTTTTTACAGATGAAGAGATTGGCAGGATCAAAGAGCTGACAGGCGCCGAAGTGGGCGATCTTTTACTTTTCGGTTCAGACAAGGCAGAAGTTGTCAATGAAAGCCTCGGTAATCTCCGAAACGAGCTCGCCAGGCGGCTTAAGCTTGTAGATGCTGATACCTACAGTTTTCTCTGGGTGACGGACTTCCCCTTACTCGAGTATGACGGTCAGACGAAAAGGCACGTGGCCATTCATCATCCTTTTACGGCGCCTCTGGATGAAGACCTGTCTTTGATCGATTCAGAACCTGCCAAGGCAAGGTCGAAGGCCTATGACCTGGTACTCAATGGTAACGAAGTGGGCGGAGGCAGTATCCGTATCCATGACCAGTCGCTTCAGCAAAAAGTATTTAAGCTGCTCAATATCTCGGAGGAGGAAGCCGGAGCCAAGTTTGGTTTTCTTCTCGATGCCCTTGCATTTGGTGCGCCTCCCCATGGCGGCATCGCAATGGGACTGGACAGGCTGGTCATGATCATGAGCGGTGTTGACAGTATCAGGGATGTTATTGCATTTCCGAAGACGCAGAAGGCTGCCTGCATGATGACGGAGGCACCGTCACAGGTTGAGCCGGAGCAGCTTACAGAGTTGAATCTGAGTTTGAATATTCCGAAGAAGGAAGATTAGGAAAGTCATCATACTTTTCTTTAACGACCAAAGAACAAGTATGCAAAAGAAAGGTCGCCCAAGCCAGGATAAACCGGATAAGTGCCTTCACGAAATAATTTTCTTCCCAAAAAGCACAGAAAATTATTTCTAAGTTACTAAAACTTGGCCGTTGGCTCCCCTCGTTCCGCAGTTGCCTTCGGCGGTCACAAAAACTCGCTTCGCTTAGACAGTTTGTGCCCTTCTTCCTCAGTCAACGACTTCACTCGGCTGCGTTTTAACAGGAAAGAAGACCAAACTCTTTTAGGGCAATCAAGTCTTCTACCGCTTTTCTCCGATGAGTGATTCTGCGAAAATAAAAATCAAGGCCTCATCCACTGAGTGTGGATTCTTTCCTCTTATTATAGTGCGTACTTATGATCCAGCCTTTCATATCAGATGTCAGTGAAGAAGATGCAGCCCGT
>JADFVM010000194.1 GCA_015222555.1 Pseudomonadota bacterium | reverse complement strand
GCATCCGTAATCTTTGCTTCCTTTTCAGGAAATTCCATAAGTTTTTTCACCACCTTATGGGAGAGAGAGCTGTCCAGGTAATACTCCCCTCTTGATACGGCCTTAAGCCCCTGTATGAGCCTGTCAGCAGCCGAATCCTTCACCACATACCCCGAAGCCCCTGCCCGAAATGCCTCAGTGATATAATCGATTTTAGAATGCATGCTCACGATTAGGACACGAGTTTCTGAGAGATGGCTTCGTATGTCGGGGGTGAGGTCAATGCCGCTTTTATCCGGCAAGGATATGTCCATCACCACTAGGTCCGGCTTGAGTTCCCTGGCCATCCGCAGCCCTTTTCGCCCGTTTCCGGCCTCCCCGACTACTTCGAATCCGGGGTTGCGCGCTATAAGGGACTTGAGGCCCTCCCTGAAAAGGGGGTGGTCGTCAATAATCAGGATGGTTTTTTTCGTGCCCACTCCTTTTCCCCTTGATAGGAACCTCTATAAAAATTTTTGTGCCCTGCATTGGACGGGATTCGATCCTCATTTTTCCGCCACGAAGGGCAACCCTTTCTTCCATACTTACCAATCCCATGCGTTTCTCATTGATTGCTGAAGCCAAGCGGTTCTCAGCGTCAAAACCTTTGCCATTATCTTCGATGCGGAGAATAATGTTAGGGAAAGACGCAACCAACCGGATAGTCGCATTGGTGGCATCAGCATGTTTCTTAACATTGTTGAGCCCTTCTTGAATCAGGCGGTACAAGGCAATCTCAATATCAGAATCGAGTTTTAAATTGTCTAGACCTGGGGCAAAGAAGTCAACCTTGACACCTGTCCTGCCAGAGAACTCTTCACAATACTGGAGGACGGTCTTGGCAAGCCCGAGCTGATCCAGGCTGGTTGGACGTAAGCCATAGGCCAGATCTCTGACAGCCGTTATGGTTCCCTGAACCATTTTGGAGAGTTCGGCCAGCCTTTGCCTCATGGCAGAGGGAACTTCCGGCTGATCATCAAAAAGGGTGTCAATGCCAATTTTTAAAGCAGAAAGGTTTTGCCCCACCAGGTCGTGCAGGTCACGAGAAAGCCTTTGCCGCTCGGTTTCTTGTGCCTTCATCAGTTGTCGGGAAATAGTATGAACTTGCTCTTGAGCGCGCTTCCGTTCGATGATGTCTCTTATGCTGCTTTGAAAGACAATTTCTTGGCCATAGCAGTTTTTTAACGCACTAACACCTATCTCAACAGGTATCTTCTCTCCTCCTTTTGTAAGAAAGTAAGTTTCAAAGACAGGGACTTCTTCTCCTTGTAACATCTTCTGGATTCTTTCTTCTGTTGGGGATTTAGTACTTTCTGGGTATAGATCTTCCAATTTCATGGAGAGAAGCTCTTTTTTCGAGTACCCGCTCAATTGAATCAGCTTTTTGTTCACATCCAAAAATCTTCTATCTTTAGAGAAAATGTTTATTGCATCTATAAAATTGTCAAATGAGGCTCTATATCTTTTTTCAGATTCGCGCAGTGCTTCCTTAAGCTTCTTTTCGCAAACCACCTTCTTAATGACACTGGGGAGCAGGGTAATGAAATCGGGAGTTTTTACCAAATAGTCCCAGGCCCCCTGTTTCATGGCCTGGACAGCAATATTCTCATCCCCGTGGCCGGTAATCATGATGACGGGGATAATATCCTTCTTTTCTCGATTTAAAGCCTCTAAAAACTCGATACCATTCATGCTGGGCATAAGGTAATCGGTGATGATGACATCTGGGGTGATCTCATTTAGCCTTTGAAGACAAAGGTCGGGGTTCTCGAAGTAATCAATCGAAGCAAGCGGGAATTCCTTATGAATAGCCCGTTTCATCAGCTGAAAGTGCGGCTCTTCATCATCAATGATTACGACCTTTAATGGTTCCATCTCCTAAATCCTTCCGAATCTAACACTTCAGGCCCTGCAAAATGCTTATGTTTC